>JAJHPN010000210.1 GCA_020890855.1 Candidatus Contendibacter sp.
GCGCTGGGTATTTCTACTTCGGTTCGTCCTGCGAAGGCGGAATAACCGTACTCGGTGATAATCCAGGGGATGTTTGAAGGAACGCCATCCTGACGCAGTGATTGCATGACTTTATCCAGTAATTCTGGCGCTTTGGCTAATTGAGGCGCCGCTGGATCACAAACATCATCGAACGGATACCATTCAAAAGAAAAAAAATTAAAGTCTTCTAAATGATGATGCGCTCGCAGGTAGTTTAGAAAACGATTCATCCAGGAAGTATTACCCTGGGTATCAGGCCATGCGCGCCAGCCATCGATATCCGTCTGAAATCCCGGTCCTCCCAGTTTTAGTTGTGGATTTATTTGGTGAATGACTTTCGCCCACTGGATATAAAGCGCTCCGTAATCTTCTGGGCTTATGTATTGTCCATCGGGTTCCTCTCCCATTTCAACCTGAGCCACAGGATACCCTCGCGATCTCAGAAAACGGATTTCTGCTGCGCTATTCTCCGGGGTGTCATAAAGCAAGCCCACTGGAGTCAGTATCGGCAGGTGATTGCCAAGGCCGCTACGCATGATAAGATCGAAACCGGGTTGTTCAACATTTGGATCTTTATCAGACGCCCGATGCCAGGGGTCGGTTGAGGAGGTATAAATAATCGTTTGTTTGTCCTTATTTTTAGCATGCCGTATCTTATCGTTAAACTTTCCTGTGTCGTCCAGCGTACCGAAATAAATCTCCCGTATGGCATAGCCCAGTCCATCACGAATATCCCGTGACTTTGCTGGAGCTTGAGCCGAAGCCTTGGTCAATAAAATCCGCACGTAACGTGCTGAAATTAATTCCTGACTCAGAAGCAGAGTTTCACTGGTTTTTTCTCTATCAACAATGCTCCCGTTTGGGAAAACGCGCCAATGGCTGTCAGGTGGATTTTCGCTCAGGTAGATGGGATCAACGCCGTCCCAGTACTCGAATTGATAGCGGGTGGCATAGGGAGTTCCCCAAAGAATCCTGGCGGCATTGACATCAACCCGTTGGCCGAAATCTATTACTACCCATTGCGGATGGAGAGCATTATCCTCGCCAGTATAATACTGATCCAGATAGGGATTGCTCTTCCAGAAGGTTCCAGGATCGTTATCATCCAGACGGGAGTAACCATTATTTCCGGCTTGGTCAAGGGTATTGCCCCGACGCGGGAGGCGATAGCCATGAGTTACCGCAATCGGTTGAGCTGAGTGATCATTTGAAATCCAATAGCCTTCCTGGCGTTTTGGATTGCTCCAGACCCCCTTTTCATTCCAGTGCCAAACTTCGATTCCTAATTCAGTACGCAGTCGATAGGAGATAGGTTTAAATCCAGCGCTTTTCATCTGGCGGATATTATCAGCGCGATAAAGACGAGCCACATCGCCTTTCTCCAAGCCATCCAATCCCGCCCCTAATGCCTGATTCGGTAGAAAAGTATTTGCGGCATGTCCAGAACTAAGATCGACCGTGATCAAGCCAGAGTCTTCCGCCCGCACTGTACCGATCAACAAAGTACCGATGAATGGCAAAATCCAATACCTGGTTTTAATCATTTTTAATCCCAAAAATCGATTGTTGGTTTCTTTTGTTAATGATTACCTACCGTTCTAGTCGAAATGTTCCTGCCGGAGCTACCCCAAAAATGGGGCGGAACAGACAATTATGGGGGTTTCCACCGCTCATAAAGTGTCCATCAATCGAAATCCACGCCGGCTGTCAGGCTCCTGCATGGCAGATCGTCCTGAGGCGGAGCGAAGCCGCTGGCTGTCGCCAAATCCAGGGCGATTCAGGTAAAGTTGCTGCCCCTGGCAACCAAGGGTGTCCAAGATCATGCGGGATTATCGGATTGCGCCGTCTATTTTATCCGCCAACTTTGCCCGATTGGGCGAGGAAGTGGATGCGGTGCTGGCGGCAGGCGCGGACTGGGTGCATTTCGACGTGATGGACAACCACTATGTCCCCAACCTGACCGTCGGCCCCATCGTGTGCGAGGCGCTGCGCAAACATGGCGTGACCGCGCCGATAGATGTGCATCTGATGGTCAAGCCGGTGGATCGGATCATCCCTGATTTTGCCGCTGCCGGCGCGACGTACATTACCTTTCACCCGGAAACCAGCGATCACATTGACCGCAGCCTCCAGCATATCCGCGATTGCGGTTGCCGATCCGGGCTGGTGTTCAATCCCGCCACCCCGTTGGATGGCCTGAGATACGTTATGGACAAGGTCGATATGGTGCTGCTGATGACGGTCAATCCCGGTTTTGGCGGCCAAAGTTT
>JAJHPN010000291.1 GCA_020890855.1 Candidatus Contendibacter sp.
CCATGCCGGATACTTAGCCGTCAATCTTGCCAACAGCATGATCAAAGCTCGCTCGCTGGTGCGTACCGGGCAACCGCAATCCTGGTGTATGCTACGCTGCATCGCAACATTGCGCGCCGCCCCAAGGAACCGTTATGGCCAACGCCATTCTTGTCGTCCCCACCGAGCAGCGGGTTGGATTGACCACCGTTGCGCTCGGCCTGGTTCACGCCCTCGACCGTGAAGGTATTCCGGTCGGATTCTGTAAACCCATCAGCCAGTTGCACGCCTCCGACACGGGCCCGGAACGCTCCACCCGGCTGGCGCGAACCGTGACCAGCCTGAATCCGCCGGAGCCGATTCCGGGCGCCGACGCGGAAAGCCTGCTGGGTCATGACCGGGAAAACGTGCTGCTGGAAGAAATCATTGGCCGTTATGAGCAGGCCGCCCAGAACGCCAGCGTGGTGGTGGTCGAGGGGTTGGTAGACACCGAGGAGCAACCCTACGGCACCCACCTGAACGCCAAAATGGCTCAAGGTCTGGACGCCAAGATCATCATCGTCGCTGCGCCGGGCCGCGATACTCCGCGCCAGGTCGCGGATACCGTAGAAGTGGTGGCGCAGGCTTATGGCGGCATTCGCCATGAGCGGATGATCGGCTGTATCATCAACCTGTTGGATGCGCCGGTAGATCCGACTGGCCATATCCGCTTCGATTTCAGCCGTGCCGAAGACAACTACAATCCCAGTCATGAGACCCTGTTTCGCACGGAATGCGCCCGACACTGGCCGGAGGCCTTCAAGCTGATTGGCTGCATTCCCTGGGAGCGCGAACTGATCGCGCCGCGAGTGCGCGACATCATGCAAATGATTGGCGCCCAGATTCTCAACGAAGGGCAATTGAATCGCCGCGTCACGCACGTTGCCTTGGGAGCGCCGACCTTGTTGAACGCCTGCCGGGAATTACGGGCCGGGGCGATGATGATCATTCCTGGCGACCGTGATGATCTGCTGCTGGCGGTGTGCATGGCGGCGATGAGCGGCACCCAGGTGGCCGGCGTCCTGCTGACCGGCGGATTCAAACCCGATCCCCGGGTCTGGAAGCTGTGCAGTCCGGCGCTGGACACCGGTCTGCCGGTGCTGACCATCAACTACAGCGCCATGCAGTCAGTGCTGTACCTGCCCTATCTGAATCTGGAAGTGCCTCTCGATGACCGCGACCGGATGCAGCAGGCGGTTGATGCGGTCGCTTCGCACATCAATCTGGAGTGGAAAGATCCGCTGCTCAATAATCTTGAGGAGCGACGGTTCAGCCCGCCGGCGTTTCGGCACATGCTGGTGGAACGCGCCCGCAAGGCCAACAAGCGGATTATCCTGCCGGAAGGCAACGAACCACGCACCATCGAAGCGGCCATCACGTGCCATCAGCGCGGCATTGCTCGTTGTGTGCTGTTGGGCGACGCCGGACGGATGCACCGGTTGTCGGCCCGACGCGGAATGAGCATTCCGCCAGACATCGAGATTATCGACCCGACCCAAATCAACCCGCGCTATATCGAGGCGATGGTCGAACTGCGTCGGGATAAGGGTCTGAACGCTGGGTTGGCCGAGGAGCAACTGCATGATCCGGTGGTGCTGGGCACCATGATGCTGCAACTGGGCGAGGTCGACGGGCTGGTGTCCGGGGCGGTGCACACCACCGCCAACACCATCCGTCCGGCCCTGCAATTGATCAAGACGGCGCCCGGCGTTCATCTGGTGTCGTCGATCTTCTTCATGTGCCTGCCGGAACAGGTGCTGGTCTATGGCGATTGCGCCATCAACATTGCGCCAACTGCTGAGGAACTGGCCGACATCGCCATTCAGAGCGCCGAATCGGCCCAGGCCTTCGGGATCACCCCACGAGTCGCGATGCTGAGTTATAGCACCGGCACGTCCGGCAGCGGCAGCGATGTGGAGAAAGTCAAGAATGCGACCCGCATCGCCCGTGAACGGCGACCGGATCTGCTGATTGACGGCCCATTGCAGTACGACGCGGCGGCGATCAAGGACGTAGCGCAGAGCAAGGCTCCGGACAGTCGGGTAGCGGGACGGGCGACGGTGTTCGTCTTCCCGGATTTGAACACCGGCAACACTACTTACAAGGCAGTCCAGCGTAGCGCCGACGTGATCAGCATTGGCCCGATGCTGCAAGGCTTGCGCAAGCCAGTGAACGATTTGTCGCGGGGGGCGCTGGTCGAGGACATTGTGTTCACCATCGCCCTGACTGCAATTCAGGCCGAACAGGCCAGAGTGCGGGAGCAGAGCCA
>JAJHPN010000166.1 GCA_020890855.1 Candidatus Contendibacter sp.
CCCTACGGCCTGTTCGGCTTCACCGTCGTCTGTCCTCCCCAAGGCGGCACGCTTACCCTGAAGATGACCTATCCGAACTCGTTGCCGCCGGGGACGCGCTACTGGAAATACGGCCCCACGCCGGGACCTACGCCGCCGGCGGATGCCAACTCCCACTGGTACGTGTTACCCCCCTCACAGGCCACCATCACCGACAACACCGTCGTCTTCACCATCACCGACGGCGGTTTAGGGGACGACGATCTCGTCGCCAATGGCGCCATCGTGGACCAGGGTGGTCCCGGCGCACCCGGCGCTGGGAACGGAGCGGCGGGGATTCCCACCTTGGGCGAATGGGCGCTGTTGATCTTCAGCGCGTTATTCAGCGGCCTGCTCTGGCGGACGCGGCGGCGCTTCGGGTAACCACTCGTTCTCGTTCTCACGCTCCGGCATGAGAACGAGAACCATTGCAAACTTCGGGCTTTGGCGCAGGTTTTACGCCGCTTCGCGCAATGCGCCAATCAGCGACTTGAGATCAGCGGCTTTCGGCTTCACCAGCCAGAACCGGCTGGCGTAATAACGGAAGTCGTCGAGGATCGCCTGGCCCCAATCGCTGTGGGTCTCATCCACATAGTCTTCAATCAGCCCCAGCAGATAATTACGCTGCACTTCCATGTTCTCAGTCGCAACCCGATGAATGTCGATCAATTCGTGGTTGTAGCAATCGACAAAGGCGTTATGTTCATCCAGCACGAAGGCAAACCCGCCGGTCATGCCCGCGCCGAAATTCACCCCGGTTTCGCCCAGCACCACCACCACGCCGCCGGTCATGTATTCACACCCGTGATCGCCAACCCCTTCCACGATCGCCAGCGCCCCGGAATTACGCACTGCAAACCGTTCGCCGGCCGTTCCCGCCGCGTACAACAATCCACCGGTCGCGCCATACAGACAGGTGTTACCGATAATCGGGGTGCGCTGACTGGCGAAGCGGCTGTGCTTGGGCGGGTAAATCACCAGCTTGCCGCCGGCCATGCCCTTGCCGACGTAATCATTGGCGTCGCCTTCCAGATAAAGCTGCAAACCACCAGCGTTCCACACCCCGAAGCTCTGGCCGGCGCTGCCGGTCAGCCGCAAGGTGATCGGCGCGTTCGCCATGCCCAGATCACCATGCCGCCGGGCAATCTCGCCCGATAGCCTCGCGCCAAGGGAGCGATGAATGTTTTTGACCGCGTAGCAGAACTCGCCGCCAGTCTTGGCGATAATTGCCGGCAAGGCGTCAGTCACCATCTGTTCAGCCAGTTCACCCTTGTCAAACGGTTCATTACGCGGCTCGATGCAGAATTGCGGCTGCTCCAGCAACAGCCCGGCATCGGACAGGATCGGCTGCAAATCCAGTCCGCCGTGCTTGCCGGTTTGGCCGGGCAAAATTTCCAGCAGGTCGGTGCGTCCGATTAAATCCTCGAATTTACGAACCCCAAGGCTGGCCATGATCTCGCGGGTTTCCTGGGCGACAAAGCGGAAATAATTCACCACCTTGTCCGCCGTCCCCCGGAAATGATTGAGCCGCAACACGTTATTCTGGGTGGCGACCCCAGTGGCGCAGTTGTTCAAATGGCAAATTCGCAGGTATTTACAGCCCAGCGCCACCATTGGCGCGGTGCCGAAGCCGAAACTCTCCGCGCCTAATAACGCCGCTTTCACCACATCCAGCCCGGTTTTCAGCCCGCCGTCGGTTTGCAGCCGCACCTTGTCACGCAGGTTATTGATCCGCAAAGTCTGATGGGTCTCGCTCAACCCCAGTTCCCACGGGCTGCCGGCGTATTTGACCGAAGTCAGCGGACTGGCGCCGGTGCCGCCGTCGTAACCGGCGATGGTGATCAGATCGGCGTAGGCTTTGGCGACCCCGGCGGCGATGGTGCCGACCCCGGCTTCCGCGACCAGCTTGACCGACACCAGCGCCTGTGGATTAACCTGCTTGAGGTCAAAAATCAGTTGCGCCAGATCTTCGATGGAATAGATGTCGTGATGCGGCGGCGGTGAAATCAGCGCCACGCCGGGTTTGGAAAAACGCAATTTGGCGATCATGGCGTTGACCTTGTCGCCGGGCAGTTGCCCGCCCTCGCCGGGTTTGGCCCCTTGCGCGACCTTGATTTGCAGCACTTCGGCATTGACCAGATAAGCGGGCGTCACGCCAAAGCGCCCCGACGCCACCTGCTTGATTTTCGAACTTTTCGCGGTGCCGTACCGGGCCGGGTCTTCGCCGCCCTCGCCGGAATTGGAGCGCCCGCCCAACCGGTTCATCGCCAAGGCCAGCGCTTCATGCGCCTCCGGCGACAGGGCGCCCAGCGACATGCCCGCTGAATCGAAACGCGGCAGGATGGACTCTATCGACTCTACTTCATCCAATGAAATCGGTCCGTTCATCGGCTTGAATCGGAATAAATCACGCAGAGTCGCAACCGGCCGTTCATTCACCCACTGCGCGTAAATTTGGTAATCCGCATAATCGCCGCTGCCGACGGCTTTTTGCAGGGCCTGCACCACATCCGGGTTATAGGCGTGGTATTCGCCGCCGTGCATGTATTTGAGCAGACCGCCGGTTTCAATGGCCTGACGACGCTGCCAGGCCCGCTCGGCCAAGTGAATCAGATCGGCTTCCAAATCAGCGAACCGGGCGCCCTGAATGCGGCTGACGCTGTCCTTGAAGCAGAGATTCACCACCTCATCATGCAATCCGACAATTTCAAACAACTGGGCGCCGCGATAACTGTTGACCGTGGAAATCCCCATCTTGGAAATGATCTTGTACAGGCCTTTGTTAATGCCCTTGCGGTAATTTTCCACCACCGCTGGATAATCCCGACCCGTCACTTCGCCAGTGCGGATTAAATCGCCCAGCACCTCGTAAGCCAGCCAGGGATGAATCAGGGTCGCGCCATAGCCGAGCAATACGGCGAACTGATGCGGATCGCGGGCAGTCGCGGTTTCCACCACCAAATTGGCCTGACAGCGCAAGCCATCACGGGTCAGCCGGTGATGAATCGCCCCGGTCGCCAGCAAAGCGTGCAGCGGCAGTTTGTCCGGCTCGATCGCCCGGTCGGATAGAATCAGCAGCACCGCGCTATTGCGGACAGCGGTCGCCGCTTCATCGCACACTCGCTCAATCGCCGTCCGCAAGCCCTCGCCGACCGGGTAGTTGAGATCGATCCGATGGTGCGGATAGCGGCCGCCGGGATTAGCCAGCAGGGCTTGCAAACCGCCTTCGGTCAGCACCGGCGAATTGGCGGTCAGGCGGGGCGCATGAGCCGGGCTTTCCTCGAATAAATTGCACTCTGCGCCCAGGCAGGTTTCCAGCGACATCACCACCGCCTCACGCAGCGGGTCAATCGGCGGATTGGTGACCTGGGCGAACTGCTGGCGGAAATAGTCGTACAGCGAACGGGGTTGCTCCGACAGCACCGCAAACGGGGTGTCGTCGCCCATCGAACCAATCGCTTCCTGCCCGGCCTCGGCCAGCGGCCGCAGCACCTGATCGCGTTCCTCGAAGCTCACGCCGAACAGCTTTTGCCGGGTATTCAGCGCGTTCAGGCTCAACGGCTCCGGGGCCGGCTCTTCCTGATAGAGGGAACGCAGCCGCTCAACCTGGCCGCGCAGCCAGCGCCGGTAGGGGTGGCGATTCTTGAGATCGTGATCAATATCCGCCGGAGTCAGCAGCCGGCCAGTTTCCACATCCACCGCCAGCATCTCACCGGGCTTCATCCGGCCCTTGGCGACCACCTGTTCCGGCGCGTAGTCATAAACGCCAATTTCCGAAGCAATGGTGAAATGGCGATCCTCGGTGATCACATAGCGGGCCGGGCGCAGGCCATTGCGATCCAGCACGCAGCCGGCATAGCGGCCATCGGTCAGCACAATCCCGGCAGGGCCGTCCCACGGCTCCAGATGCATCGAGTTGTATTCATAAAAGGCCCGCAAATCCGGGTCCATATGTTCGACATTCTGCCAGGCCGGTGGAATCAGCAAGCGCATCGCCCGGAATAAGTCCATCCCGCCCATCAGTAAAACTTCCAGCATGTTATCGAGACTGCTGGAATCGGAACCGTGCATATTCACCAATGGCCGGATGTCGGCTAAATCGGGTAACAGTCGCGAGGCCAGGGTGTAGCTGCGGGCCTCAGCCCAATTGCGATTGCCGCGAATGGTGTTAATTTCACCGTTATGGGCGAGATAGCGGAAGGGCTGCGCCAGACTCCAGCGTGGCAGAGTGTTGGTCGAAAAGCGCTGATGAAACAGGCAGATCGACGACTCCAGCCGCGAGTCGTTCAAGTCGGGATAGAACAGCGGCAGGTTAGCCGGCATCACCAGGCCCTTGTAGGACAGCACCCGCCCGGACAGCGACAGGACGTAATAGGCCGGATCGCGGAGCCAGGTTCGGAGATTGGCGCGGCGGCGGGCCACAAACAGCTTGCGCTCCAGCGCCTCCGGCAATAAATCCGGCGGGGCGTTGACGAAGACCTGCTCGACCTGGGGCGCGGTCTGGCGCGACTGCTCGCCGCAGGCGTCGGGATTGATGGGCACTACCCGCCAGCCGGCGACGTGCAACCCTTCCTGTTCCAGTTCCTCGCGCAGCGCAGTGCGGGCCAGTTCGGCCAGCGCCGGATCGCGGTTGAGAAACACCATGCCAATTCCGTAGCGGGCGCTCAGGCGAATGCCAGCCCCGGCGGCGGCCAGCCGCAAAAAGGCGTCGGGCTTACGCATCAGCAATCCGCATCCGTCGCCGGATTTGCCGTCAGCAGCCACTGCGCCGCGATGAGTCAACCGGGCCAGGGCGTTGATCGAGGTGCGAACCAGCCAGTGGCTAGGCCGGTTATCCATCTGCGCGATCAGGCCGAAACCGCAACTGTCCTTTTCAAATTCAGGGCGGTACAGGCCCCGCGAGGGAGGGAATATGAGCATGGGGAGTTCCACTTCAGTCAGGCAAGGGCCGGGCAAGCCGGCGGATGTTGTTAAAGTATAGCGCCCGACTGGTCAGGCGAGCAAACGGAATGGGTAATTACCTTATTGAATTAGAATGTTTTTTACCGAAAATCGTTATCTGTCATCGTAACCGGTATAATTAATCCAATGTCACCATCCGAGCTTGCCAGGCGTTTGTCCCAATGGTTGCCCACCCAGTCGATACCTCTGGTTATCCCATCTGTCTAGGGCGACAACCCATTTTGGATCGTGAGCAGCGTATTGTCGCCTATGAGCTGTTGTTCAGATCTTCGTGCAGCCACAACGCCGCCGTCGTCACCGACGACTTCGCCGCCACCGCTGAGGTCGTCGTCCGGGCCTTTGCCGACTTCGGCTTATCCACTGTCCTGGGCGATTGCCTGGGCTACATCAACGTTGATGAGCGGTTCCTGTCCAGCAATTTGGTTGAGTTGCTGCCGCGCGAACGGGTGGTGCTGGAAGTGCTGGAAACCGTAGAGATGACGCCTGCTGTCCTGACCCGACTTCACGAACTCAAGGCGATGGGCTTTCGGCTGGCGCTGGACGATTTCACCCACTTGGAAGCTCAGTACATTCCGGCGCTGGCGCTGGCTGATATTGTCAAACTGGATCTGTCGTTATTAGCGAGCGATGAGCTTGTCGCCGCAGTCCAGCAGTTGCGCTGCTGGACGCTCAACTTGCTGGCCGAGAAAATTGACGACAACACCCAGTTCCAGCAGTGCGCCCGGTTGGGATTTGATCTGTTCCAGGGTTATTTTTTCGCCAAGCCGACCATTCTTAGCGGCCGCCGAGTCGATCCCGCCCGCGCCGGAGTGCTCCGGTTGATGAACCTGGCGCTGGGCGAAGTGGAAATCAACGCGCTGGAGCTGGAATTCAAACATTATCCCAATCTGACCTACAAACTGTTGCGGCTGGTCAATTCGGTGGCGTTGGGAATTCCCGTCAAAATCCATTCGCTGCGCCATGCGCTGGTGGTGTTGGGCCGGCGGCAACTGCAACGCTGGCTGCAATTACTCTTATTCACCCAGCGCCCCGACGGCGTAGCGGGTCAACCGTTGCTGACCTTGGCGGCGGTGCGCGGCAAGTTGATGGAATTGATGATGGATGACCTGGCGCCGCATCAGCGGGAGCAGGCCGATCAGGCTTTTATGGTTGGGGTGTTGTCGCTGCTGGACGCCCTGTTTGGAACGCCATTGCCGGAATTGCTGGCTGAATTGAATCTGGCCGATCCGGTGCGAATGGCGCTGTTGAGTCATCAAGGAACACTGGGCCGGTTGCTTCAGATTATCCTCCTGTCCGAACAGAATCAATTTGATGAACTGATCGCTGAACTGGCGGAATTGCCGTCATTGTCGTTATTGCAATTCAATCAGGCGCAATTACAGGCTCTCGGCTGGGCTAATGAATTGGCCATTTCCAATGGGAGGTGATGTTATGGAATTGCCCGCTTCAACTGCGCGCCATCCTGATCTGGACTGGAGCCAGGTTCGGGAAACTATTCTGATGCTGGCGCTGGCGGTCGCCCAGATTGAAATGTCCATGCGCGAAAGCGACGGTTCAGTGGAGGTATTAAGCAATTCCTTCACGTCAATGGTCGGCCAGGTCAAGATGATTGAAAGAACCGTCGCCGCCTTGCCAGATAGTGCGGAACTGACTGATGCTAAAACCACGATCATCAGCAGTTGCTCGACGGTCAGCGAGATGATGCACTCGGCAATTATCGCCTTTCAATTTTATGACAAGCTGACCCAGCGGCTGAATCATGTCACTGGCAGTCTGGGATCGCTGGCGGATCTGGTCAACGATGCACGCCGGCTGTACAACCCGTACGAGTGGCTGGGGATGCAGGAGAAGATTAAATCCCGCTATACGATGGAAGAAGAACGGCTGATGTTTGAAGCCATCATGGAAGGTAAAACCGTTAAACAGGCGCTGGCGATTTATGTCCAGGCGATTGAAGACCGCAAACAGAAGACGACTGACAATGGCGGCGGCGATGAAGACGATATTGAATTGTTCTAAGCCGCTTTCTGCGCTATCGCCATGAAACTGGACAATAGGGAGCCGGTCGACATCATCGTCCCGGTCTACCGGGGGCTGGCCGAAACCCGCCGCTGTCTGGAAAGCGTTCTGGGTCATCCGCAGCAATCCCGGTATGAATTGGTGGTCATCGATGACGCCAGCCCGGAACCGGAGCTGGCCGCCTGGCTGGACTCACTGGCCGCTGACCGGCGCATCACCCTGTTGCGCCATGTCGCTAACGCCGGCTTCGTGACGGCGGCTAATCACGGATTGGCGCTGCATCCCGATCGGGATGTCGTGCTGCTCAACAGCGACACCGAGGTCAATGGCGACTGGCTGGACCGACTGGTTCGCTGCGCCTATGCCGATGAGCGCATCGGTACGGTTACGCCATTCTCCAACAACGCCACGATTTGCAGCTACCCGCGCTTTGGCCAGGACAATCCCCTGCCGGACGGTCTGAGTCTGGCCGAGCTGGATGCGCTGTTTTGCCGCGCCAACGCTGAGCGTTGGCTGGAAATCCCGACTGCGGTCGGATTTTGTATGTATATGCGCCGCAGTTGCCTGGCGGCGGTGGGTGAGCTGGACGAGCGCCATTTTGGGTGGGGTTACGGCGAAGAAAATGATTTCTGCATGAGAGCCAGCAAAGCCGGGTGGCGTCATGTCCTGTGCGCCGACACGTTCGTCTACCATGTGGGCGGCGTCAGTTTCAGCGACCGGGCCGCGCAATTGCAGGCGCAGGCGCAGCTGACCCTGGCGACCTTGCATCCGGAATATCCGACCCAAATCCAGGAGTTCATCCGCCAGGACCCGGCGGCGCTGTTGCGACTGGCGGTGAACCAGGAACGGGGACGATTCTCCTCTGAACAGGCTGCGCAAGTCATTCTTGAACAAAATGCCGTGCTCTCCGATCTGTGGCGACAGCAGCAACAGTGCCTGTCGAACGCTACGGCGCTGGAGCAGGGGCTGCACTATGCGGAAAGCCTGATCAACCAGGCCTGGCAAGAACTGGAGCGCCGGGATCAGGCGCTCAGCGACGCGCAATACCATGTCCGGCAATGGGAAATCAAAATGCAAAAGACCAGCCAGGCGCTCACCGAGGCGCAGGGCTATGTCCGGCAACGGGAAGCCGATGTGGTTGCCCTTCAGGAACAGGCCCGGCAACGGGAAGCCGGTGTGGCTGCCCTTCAGGAACAGGCCCGGCAACGGGAGATCGATATTGCGATTCTTAAGGAACAGCGCCGCATGACGCGGGAAGAATTGCGGCGGATTCATGCGGCCCAAAACAGGGCGCTACCCTCGGTTTTATCTACCATCATGACTAAAACGACTCATCTGTTCACCAGCATCACCGCGAATTATTTGCCCAAAGCCCGGGTGCTGGCGGATTCGGCTCGCCGGCAAGGTCTGGATATCCAGTTTCATGTGCTGTTGTGCGACGACTACCCGGCGGATGCAGAACGAAGCGCAGAACCATTTGACTCGATTATCGATGTGCAGGAACTGCCGGTTCCCGGTCTGGAATCCTGGTTGTTCGGGCATACGGTGGTGGAGATGTGCACGGCGGTCAAGGCGATGGGCTTTCTGGAAATCGCCCGCCGTTTCGCCGCCGACAAGATCTTCTATTTCGATCCCGATATCGCGATCCTGTCGGGACTGGATGGTCTGATCGAACGCCTGGACCGGCACAGCATCCTGCTCACGCCGCATCAGACCCTGCCGGAACAGGCGCTGGATGCGGTGATCGACAACGAAATCGGCAGCCTCAAATATGGCGTGTTCAACCTTGGGTTTCTGGGGGTGCGCACCAGCGAGGAAGGGCTGCGATTCCTGAACTGGTGGGCCGATCGGTTGCGGCATTTTTGCCACGATGACATCGCCGGCGGGTTGTTCACCGATCAGCGCTGGATCGATCTGGCCCCGGCCTTTTTCCCCGATATCGGCATTCTGCGGGAACCGAGCTATAACGTGGCGACCTGGAACCTCACCCATCGCCGGGCGACCGGATCGCTGGCGGAGGGCATCGCCATTAACGGCGAACCGCTGGCTTTTTACCATTTTTCCGGTTTCGACGGCGGCGCTCAGGAAATCATGCTGAAGAAATACGCAGCCAAGGACTCAGTGCTGTTTGATTTGCGCCGCTGGTATATCGAAGAGTGCGAGCGGATGGGGCAG
>JAJHPN010000207.1 GCA_020890855.1 Candidatus Contendibacter sp.
GACGGAGACACCTTAACCTAACGACCGCGCACCACGCCTTTAATCGTTAGCAGGCTGCCAGGGTTATTAGTGCTATCCCGCAATGGCAATTCCGTCGAGAATGCGCCTGGGCTGCTGGCGTCGATCTTGAAAACAAAATCGGCCACATAGACCTGCTCTTTTTTCTCAATGGGCTTCAACACCAGTTTCATTTCCACTGGATTAGCGGTTTGCTTGATTACGCCAAAGTCCAGAATATATCGGTTCGTTTTGGCGTCGCGCCGGAATTTCACCTTAGTTGCGCTATTTTCAAGCGGAAATTGAGAACCCTTGGATAGGCTCTTGAGCGAGATTTGGGGTGAGGAGTTTCTTAGCGCCAGCATGGCATCCGTGTTGGCAATCTGGTCGCCTATCAATAAATTGGAAAGCACCCAAGGAGCAGGGTATCCGTGGGGTGGTGGTGGTGGTGGTTTTATTGGCACTCCCCATCCATTTATGGCTCCCCAACTGACGCTTCCTGCTTGAAGCGGAACACATCCCGATGATGATGGGTTGCAATTGAACAGACTGGCTTTGCTTTGGATTTCGAGGAGGCCCGGCGCTGCGAATGCAGAAGCGGCAGAACCCAGGAAACCTCCAACCAGCAACATCCATCGGACGGTTTTCGTATTCATGGCAACACTCCTTGATGATTTGAATGATTGAGAAAGGCCATAGGCACATCGTATAAATTTGAAGTATTGAACCTCCGTAGAAAGTAGGGGTTATTGCTGGAAGCCCCTGTTATTGGCCTTGGGGTCTGGCGGCAGTGAGCATCGTCTGACTGGAGCTGACAACATTTCATCCGGCGCGGGCGGCAGTCCCTCACGGCTCTGCACCGTGAAATGGCTGCGTTCATCTGCGCTGTTTCCTCCGCAGCGGCGGCTCAATTGTCCGGCGGCGTCGAGATAAGCGACCGGCAATGCCGTGAAGTTGGCGCTGATGTCGGTCACCGGCGCGTTGTTCTGCACCGCGCCGTCATTGCCGGCTGTCCCGGAGGACGCATCCAGCACATCCTGCGCCGTCGCGGCGTTAAAGAGAAAAATGTCGGTATTGACGGTGATTCGCCCACCCAGACCCTGAGTGGCGGTAGCGGTGATTTTGCCTCCGTTGAGGGCGACCAGTTGCGCCCCATTGATTTCAACATTGCCACCTTGAGTTTTTTGATCGCCGAACACCGAAGCGCTGATCTGGCCGCCGTCCAGCAGCAGGCGATCGGCGTTGATCAACAGGTTGCCGCCGGCAGTTCGTTTTGACGTGGCGAAAATACCGCCACCGTTGCTAATCGTGAGTTGGGGAGTGGTGAGGCTGATGTCGCCCGCCTGACCGGTTCCCTCGGCGCTGCTCAGCAGGCGGGAGGGGCGACCTGTAGCGTCGGCGCCCGCAATCGTGACCACACCGCCGACACTGATGTTAATGCGGCCACCGGCGCCTGAACCGAAAGCGCCAGCGACGATGCCGCCCCCGTTCGCAAGTGACAGCGTATCTGCGACAGTGAGCCTGATTTCCCCCCCCGCGCCAGTGGAATCCTCATAGGCACTGTTGGAAACACCGGTGAAAGCGGTTGATCCTTGCCCGTCCACTAACAGGTTGCCGGTATTCACGGTGATGGTCCCGGCATTGCCATCGGCGAAGGCGCCGGCGCTGATGGAGCCGCCGTTCGCCAGCGACAATGTATTGGTGACACCGATATTCACTGCTCCCCCCGCGCCGGTGGAGCCGGGGTACGCGCCGCTGGTGATGCCAGTGAGGGCGGCGGATCCCTGCCCGTCTACTAACAGGTTGCCGGCATTCACGGTGATAGTCCCAGCATCGCCATCGGCGAAAGTGCCAGCGCTGATGGAGCCGCCGTTCACCAGCGACAACGTATTGACCATAATATTGACTGCTCCCCCCGCGCCGGTGGAGCCGGGGTACGCGCCGCTGGTGATGCCAGTGAGGGCGGCGGATCCCTGCCCGTCCACTAACAGGTTGCCGGCATTCACGGTGATAGTCCCGGCATTGCCATCGGCGAAGGCGCCGGCAGTGATGTTGCCGCTATTAACAAGGGAGAGGGTGTCAATGACGCTAATCGTTATATCGCCACTCGCGCCAGTGGAACCAGGAGAGGCAATACTGCTGATGCCGGTCGGAATGGTTGATCCCTGCCCGTCGATGAACAGGTTACGAGTGCGCACACGGATCGCGCCGGCGTCTCCTGCGTCGTAGGCACTGGAATAGATGAAGCTACCTCCACTCAGATCGAGGCGACCCACATCCAC
>JAJHPN010000012.1 GCA_020890855.1 Candidatus Contendibacter sp.
ATGTCAAGCCGGGTCTGGAACTTGATGTCCTCCAGCACCCGCTGGTTGGTGGGGTCGCTGATGCCGATAAATAACCGCCGGCCCCGCTTGTACAGCGGCAGGGCGTGATGTCGGCGCAGCAGCTTTTCATCGACCAGTTGCACGACCGCCTTGTCGATCTCCATTGCTTCGATATCGAACAGCGGCAGGTTGAAACTGCGGGCGGCGAGGCGAGCGATGTCCTTGTCGCGAGCCAGCTTGCTGTCGACCAGGTAAGCCACAAAGGGAATGTTGTCCCGGCGCGCCTGATCGAGCGCTTTGATCGCGGCGGCTTCATCAAGCAGATGATTCAGCACCAGTTGCCGAGCTAGACCAGTCAACTGGTTGCCCGGTTGGGTGATAGCGTTATTGGGATTAGTGGCCATTGCTTGCGCTGTGCTGCCTTGAAAAATCCAGTGGGTTGTCCGCCTGCTGTTCAGACTTTAGACCATGCAGGAATCCTTGGAAAGAGGCGAACGCCGGGGGCGCCATGCGCTACCGTCGGTGGTTGCTGTTATAGTTGTCTGACAGAGGCGCGCATGAGGAGGTTTAAACGATGGCAACCCGATCAATCACCGTAAACGCCATTGGCTTTCTGGAAAAAGACCGTCGGATGATTCGCAATATCCTGTCCGTGGCCAGCAACAAGGATTATAGCTATCAGTTGACGATGATCGGCGGCGAGACGGCGGATATCGTCATCGTGAATACCGACGATCCAGTCGCGATGACGGCATGGAACGACTACCGGCAAATCAGCCCGGACGCTCATGTCATTCTGGCGTCAGCCGTACCCCAGTTCACAACGGACTATGTCTGCATCAAACGGCCATTGATCGCCAGCCAGCTGCATAGCGTACTGGCGCCTGGCGAGCTCAAGACGCCAGCGCCCCGGACCGGCCAGAAGTACGAGGTGCTGGCCAAAAGCTTTCTGTTTCGCAATCTGTCGGCCCATCACCAGGAAAAGATCGTCAGCTTGTCGCGAGTCATGATGTTGCCTGCCCAACAGGTGGTGTTCGAGGCCGCAGCGACTGGCGAGGAAATGTTTGTGGTGTTAAACGGGCGGCTGAAAGTCAGCGTCGCCAACCGCGAGGGGCGCGAGATCGTCCTCGGCTCGATTGGTCCAGGCGAAATTGTGGGAGAAATCGCCATGCTCGATGGGCGGGGGCGCTCGGCGACTGCGACCACGTTGACGCCCTGCGAACTGCTGGTGATTCATCGCCGCGATTTCATGCCGTTCCTGGAGCAGAATCCCAAGGCGGCTATTGATCTGATCAGAGTGTTGGCGCTGCGGTTGCGGCTCAATACCGAGCAGTTAGCCGAACTGATTGAGGGAGATGAAGTGCTGCGCTGATCAGCAAAACCGGGGGCGGAACGGCTTGCGGCGGGGGCGGCAAACCGGTTAGCGTTACCGCCCGGCTTTGACCGGCATCCATACACTATCGACGCCCGCCGCCGCCCAACGCGGCAACCCACGAGGGGACTCTCAATGGAACTCGCCTGCCTGGACCTGGAAGGGGTTCTGGTTCCGGAAATCTGGATCAATGTTGCCGAGCGCACTGGCATCGCGGCGCTGCGGCTGACCACCCGCGACGTGCCTGATTACGATCAACTGATGCGGGGACGATTGGCGCTGCTGGATCAGCATGGCCTGAAGCTGTCCGACATTCAGCGGGTGATTGCCAGCATGGGGCCGCTGGAGGGCGCCCGCGAGTTTCTGGACTGGCTGCGCGAGCGGTTTCAGGTCGTGATCCTGTCCGATACGTATTATGAATTCGCCATGCCGCTGATGCGGCAACTGGGCTGGCCGGCGCTGTTCTGTCACCGGCTGGAAATCGTTGATGATCGGGTGGTCGGCTACACCCTGCGCCAGGCGGATTCCAAACAGCAGGCGGTGCGCGCGTTCCACAGCCTCAATTTCCGGGTCATCGCCGCCGGCGATTCCTATAACGACACTGCGATGCTGGCCGAGGCTGAGGCTGGCATTTTGTTCCGTCCGCCGCAGAACGTCATTGACGAGTTTCCACAATTTCCGGTGGCGCGAACCTTCGAGGAAATGCGTGAGGAATTCCGCAAGGCCAGCATGGGTTCTGCATAAAGCGGTATAACCCTTTCAGTTCTGTCAGACCAGCCGAGGCATTTCCGCCCCGGCTTTTTTGTCCCCGCTGACTGTCTCCTGACCAGCCGAGGCATTTCCGCCCCGGCTTTTTTGTCCCCGCTGACTGTCTCCTGAATAGTCAACTTGTAATCAATTAA
>JAJHPN010000055.1 GCA_020890855.1 Candidatus Contendibacter sp.
ATCGGTAAGCTCAAACAGTTTCGCCGGGTCTTTTCCCGATTCGATAAAACGGTTCGTCGCTTTTTGAATTTTATCCAATTCGCCGCTGTACTGATTTGGTTACGATGAAAAGTCAACAGAACCTAAAACTATCTTGATCCTGCTTGCCGGCGATTCCAACCGCCTTTGCAAGTTATTGCGAGCAAATAATTAATTAAAAATCAATAAATTATTTTGTACAGCCTCTTACGCCGACCAGGAAAAATTCCGATTTACGCTGAACCAAAACACAAGCCCCACATCGTATCGATCCGATTCTCGGCATAGTAGCAACTCCACTGGTACACGCTGGTTTGTCCAACCGGAGAAAAACCTTATTTCCCCTCTCTTGACTCCCCGCATCCAGCGCCTGCCGCCGCAATTGATCAGCCAGATCGCCGCCGGTGAGGTAGTTGAACGTCCGGCCTCGGTCATCAAGGAACTGCTGGAAAACAGTCTTGACGCCGGGGCGACCCGCATTAGCGTTGAAGTCGAGCAGGCTGGAATTCGGCTGATCCGGGTGCGCGACAACGGCTCCGGCATCCCGCCCGACGATCTGACCTTAGCGCTGGCCCGCCACGCCACCAGTAAAATTGCCAGTTTTGATGATCTCCAGCGGGTCGCCAGCCTCGGCTTTCGCGGCGAAGCGTTGCCGAGCATCGCCTCCGTCTCCCGACTGACCCTGACCTCCCGTGTCGCCGGACAGGAAAACGGTTGGCGAGTCAGCGGCGATGGCGGCGATACCATGGATAAACCCGCGCCGGCGCCGCATCCGATTGGCGCAACGGTTGAAATCCGCGATCTGTTTTTCAACGTCCCGGCTCGCCGCAAATTTCTGCGCAGCGAGCGCACCGAGTTCGGCCATATCGAAGAATGCGTTCGCCGGCTGGCGTTGAGCCGGTTTGCGGTCGGCTTCAGCCTGTGGCATCACCAGCGAGCGGTGTTGAGTCTGGATCCGGTCCCCGATCAGGCCGGCTGGGCGCAACGGGTTGCGGAATTGTGCGGGCGGGAATTCATCGCCGCCAGCGTGTTCATCGACCATCAGGAAACCGGGCTGCGGCTGTGGGGCTGGATCGGTCTGCCGGAAGCCTCCCGCGCCCAGACTGATCTGCAAAATTTCTTCGTCAATGGCCGGCCGGTGCGTGACCGGGTGTTGAGCCATGCGCTGCGGCAGGCTTATCAGGATGTGCTGTACCGGGATCGGCATCCCGCCGCAACGATTTATCTGGAGCTGGATCCCGTCGCCCTGGATGTCAACGCTCATCCCGCCAAGCAAGAGGTGCGATTCCGGGAATCGCCGGCGGTTCATGAATTCGTCCGGCGCACCGTAAAAGCCGCATTGGCGGACATGCGGCCCGGCGCGGTTCCGCCGTCGTTAATTGCGGTCGGCGAACGTGGCGGACTGATCCACCGGTTTGGCTCCGGCCCGGCGGGCGCTCCGGTGCGCGGTGTGCAGGAGCGGATGGCGGCTTACGGACAATTGCACGAGGCGCCTGCTGAATCTGGAGTTGCCGACGCCCCTGTCGCCGCCAATCCCGAACCGCCGCCGCTTGGCTACGCGCTCGGCCAATTGCACGGCTGTTATGTGCTGGCGGAGAACCCGGCAGGACTGGTGGTGGTGGATATGCACGCTGCCCACGAGCGCATCCTGTATGAACGCCTGAAAGCCGCACTGGCCGGAGACGACGGCCTTAAAACCCAGGCGCTGCTGGTTCCGGTGACGCTGACCGTTAATCCGACCGAACGACGACAGGTTGAAGAACATGGCGATTTATTGACCCAAGCCGGTTTTGAAATCGCGCTGCTGGGACCGGAAACCGTAGCGGTGCGGCAAATCCCGGCGTTGCTGGCCAAGGCGGATATTGCCAGTCTGGTGCGCGACATGCTGGCGGATCTGGCGGCGCATCAGGCCAGCGACCGTTCTGAAACAACCATTCTAGCCCTGCTGGCTGGCGTGGCCTGTCATGGCGCGGTGCGAGCCCATCGCCCGCTCAACCTGCTGGAAATGAACGCCCTGCTCCGGGATATGGAACGCACCGATCACAGCGGCCAGTGTAATCACGGTCGCCCCACCTGGGCGCAACTGACCCTGGAGGAACTCGATCGGCTGTTTCGACGCGGGCGCTGACCGATTCGCCCCAATGCCCGATCCCCGCCCGCCCATATTATTCCTGATGGGTCCCACCGCCTCCGGCAAGACCGCGCTGGCGGTGGAACTGGTCAAACGCCTGCCGTTCCAGATCATCAGCGTTGATTCGGCGCTGGTCTACCGGGGCATGGACATCGGCACGGCCAAACCGGATGCGGAAACCCGGCGTCTCGCCCCGCACCGGCTGATCGATATTCTCGATCCCACCCAAGCCTATTCCGCCGGCCAGTTCCGCATTGACGCCTTGCGCGAGATTGCCGCCATTCAGGCTGCGGGCCAGAGTCCATTGCTGGTCGGCGGAACCATGCTCTACTTTCGCGCCCTGGAGCGGGGCCTGGCCGAGTTGCCAACCGCTGATCCCGCTGTTCGCGCCCGCCTGGCGGCAGAGTTTGCGCAACAGGGCAGCCCTGCATTACACGCCCGGCTGGTGCGGCGGGATCCGGCGGCGGCGGCGCGAATTCATCCCCACGATCAGCAACGGATTCAACGGGCGCTGGAAGTCTGTGAACTCGCTGGACGCTCCTTGACGGAACTTTGCGCCTATCCGCATAACGAACCCTTACCGTTTCGGATCGTGAAGTTAATCGTGGCTCCAATGGATCGACAAGTGCTGCATCAGCGCATTGAGCAGCGCTTTGGGATCATGCTGGATCAGGGTTTGATCGCCGAAGTCGCAAAACTGCGGGCGCGAGGCGATTTGCACCCGGACTTGCCGGCGATCCGGGCAGTCGGTTACCGGCAGGTCTGGGCGCATCTGGACGGCAAGCTGACTTACGCCACGATGGTCGAACACGCCATCATCGCCACCCGCCAGTTCGCCAAGCGGCAATTGACTTGGCTGCGGGCTGAATCCGGGGCGCTCTGGCTGGACAGCCTCGCTGACGACCTGCTGGAATGCACGATGGCTTACCTGCATCAACACCGGTTTTTTCCGAAAACGCCGGAACGCCTGTGCTAGTATTAGTCCTGTTTTATTTCGCAATTCCGGAGACAACACATCATGGGAACGTGATGAACCGACCGTTCGACGGAGGGTCCCGGATAGTAGGCATGTATTCTGCATAACGCTGCTCTGCTTTTGGTTTCAAACCTCTTGCACTTTTTGCGCTTCATTTTGATTCCAGATTTTTCTGCATTTCTCTGGCCCATAACAACAAGGGAGCGTCGCCATGGCTAAAGGTCATTCTCTCCAGGAACCGTTTCTCAATGCATTGCGCAAGGAGCGGATTCCAGTCTCGGTGTATCTGGTGAACGGCATCAAACTGCAGGGTCAGATCGAGTCCTTCGATCAATTTGTGGTCCTGCTCAAAAACAGCGTCAGCCAGATGATCTACAAGCACGCTATTTCGACCGTCGTGCCGGTTCGCAATGTGCGGCTGAATCTGGCGACCGATGACGATAACGATGATGGCGATCCGTCCTGACCGGGCTAAATTGGCATACAGGAGGCGGTTTGTTCGATCGTCCGCGTGGCGGTGAACGCGCTGTCCTGGTGCGTTTAATCCTGGATGGGAGCGAAGACCCCCAGGAGTCCGCTGAATTTCGGGAACTGGCAACCGCGGCAGGCGCCGAATGCGTTGCCCTGATCACCGGTCGGCGTTCTGCGCCCGACCCACGCCTGTTTGTCGGCAGTGGCAAAGCGGCGGAAATCCGCGAAGCGGCCCAGCAAGGCGAAGCGGAACTGATCATCTTCGACCATGCGCTGTCGCCCAGCCAGGAGCGTAATCTGGAAGCCTTCCTGCAATGCCGGGTCATTGGCCGCACCGGGTTGATTCTCGACATCTTCGCCCAGCGCGCGCGCAGTTTTGAAGGCAAGCTGCAAGTAGAACTGGCGCAACTGCGGCATTTATCCACCCGGTTGGTGCGTGGCTGGACTCACTTGGAGCGGCAGCGCGGCGGTATCGGTCTACGGGGTCCCGGCGAAACCCAGCTTGAAACCGACCGGCGCCTGCTGGCTGACCGCATCCGGCAAATCCGGCTACGACTGGATCGGGTGGATCGGCAACGTGAACAGGGCCGGCGGGCGCGACGCAAGGCGGATTTACCAACGGTGTCAGTGGTCGGCTACACCAATGCCGGCAAATCCACCTTGTTCAATGCGCTGACCCAAGCCGACGTTTACGCGGCCAATCAGCTCTTCGCCACCCTGGATCCGACGGTGCGGCGGCTGGATTTGCCGGGCGCAGAACCGGTGGCGCTGGCCGATACCGTAGGCTTTATCAGTCGCTTGCCGCATGAACTGGTGGCGGCGTTCCGGGCCACTCTGCGGGAAACCTGCGAAGCCCGGTTGCTGCTGCATGTCATCGACGCCGGTCATCCCGACCGGGATGCGGTGATCGCCCAGGTTGAGGCGGTGCTGGCCGAAATTGGCGCGGCGGATATTCCGCGCCTGCAAGTGTTCAACAAGATTGATCTGACCGGCGATCCGCCCCGACTGGAGCGGGATGCCGAGGGTCAGGCGCGGGCAGTGTGGCTGTCGGCGGCGACCGGCGCTGGAATCAGCGAGTTGATGATGGCGCTGACTGAGCGGCTGCGCGGGGCGGCAGTGCATGGCTGGCTGCGCCTGCCTGCGGCAGCGGCCCGGCTGCGTTCCCGGCTGTTCAGTCTGGGCGCGGTGGTGACCGAGCAACATGAACCGTCGGGCGAGTGGCTGATTGAAGTCCGCACCTCGCCGGGCAATCTGGACCTGCTGCGCCGCAAGGAAGGCTTGCAGGCGGAATGGGTGCGTTCGGGTTTTGCAATCCCGGCGATATGAGCAGTGCTAAGACTAATGTTGGAGTGTGCGATGGCTTGGAATGAACCGGGAGGCGGCAACCGAGATCCCTGGAGAGGCGGCGGACGCGAGCAGGGACCGCCCGATTTGGACGAAGTCGTTCGCAAGCTGTCGGACAAGTTCGGCGCCTTGCTGGGTGGTCGGCGCGGCGGCGGCAACAGCAATAACAGCAGCGGGGGTGGCGGCGTTCCGGGTTCCGGGATCGCCGGGATCGGGCTAATCGTCGCCATCATCGCGGTCGTCGGCTGGCTGATCGCCAGCATCTATATCGTCAATGAAGGCGAGCGCGGCGTCGTGCTGCGGTTCGGACGTTTCCTGGACACCACCATGCCCGGCCCACATTTGCGATTGTTCCCGATTGATCGGGTCGAAATCGTCAATCTGGAACAGCGCCGGTTTCGCGAAATTGGCTATCGCTCCGGCAGCGGCGGCGCCCGGCAACCGGCGATCCGGTCAGTGCCGAAAGAGGCGCTGATGCTCACCCAAGATGAGAACATCGTGGACGTGCGCCTGGCGGTGCAATACCAGATTGATGATCCCCGCGCCTATCTGTTCAACGTGCTGGACCCGGAAAGCATGCTGGTGCAGGTGGTGGAAAGCGCCACCCGCGAGACCATCGGCAAAAGCACGATGGATTTTGTGCTGACCGAGGGTCGCAGCGCGATTGTCGGCGACATTCAGAAGCTCAGCCAGCGCATCCTGAATCAGTATGCGACGGGTTTGCAGATCATTACCGTGGTGTTGCAAGACGCCCAGCCGCCGGAAGAAGTGCAAGACGCCTTCGCCGATGCGATCAAGGCCCGTGAGGACGAGCAACGGCTGAAAAACGAAGCCGAAGCCTATTCCAACGAGGTTATCCCCCGGGCGCGAGGTCAGGCGGCGCGGCGGTTGCAGGAGGCCTCAGCCTACAAGGAACAGGTCGTCGCCCAGGCCCAAGGCGAAACCAGCCGCTTCAACCAGTTGCTGGCGGCCTACCAGAAAGCGCCGGCGGTGACCCGCGAACGGCTGTATCTGGAAACCATGGAATCGGTGTTATCACAAACGAGCAAGGTGCTGGTCGACGTGAAAGGAACCAACAACCTGTTGTATTTGCCGCTGGATCGACTGTTCAAGTCTCATGAGGCTCCAAGCGGTGCGGTGGGAGCGCCGTTATCCGAGACGTTGCCGTCCGGCTCCGCGCCGTCGGTGGACGGCAGCGCGGCGGCGACTCGCCTGCGCGATCTCAGTCGCAGCCGGGAGGTGCGCTAATGGCTCTGCCGCAATTACCCCTATCGGGTAAATCGCTGTTGGGCGGGATCGCCGCGCTGGTCATGCTGGCGGCGATGTCGCTGTTCACGGTCGACGAAACCCAGACCGCGATCCGGTTCCAGCTGGGTGAAATCGCCCAAGATAACTACCTGCCCGGCTTGCACTGGAAATGGCCATTGATCAACAACATCCGCAAGTTTGACCGCCGGTTGCAGACGCTCGACACCGAGCCGGAGCGGTTTCTGACCGCCGAGAAAAAGAACGTGATCGTCGATTCCTTCGCCATGTGGAAGATCGAGGACGTGCGTCTGTTCTACACCACGGTCGGTGGCGATGCGGCTCAAGCCAATGTCCGACTCGATCAGATCGTCAAGGACAGCCTGCGGAGCGAATTCAGCAAGCGCAGCATTCAGGAAGTGGTGTCCGGCGACCGCGATCAGATCATGGAGACCCTGAGCCAGTTGCTGCAGGACCAGGCGAAGCAGCTCGGGATCAAGGCGGTGGACGTGCGGATCAAGCGCATTGATCTGCCGCCGGATGTGAGTAATTCCGTGTTCAGCCGGATGAAAGCCGAGCGGTTGCGGGTCGCCAAGGATTTCCGCTCGCGAGGCGGCGAGGCGGCGGAACGGATCCGCGCCGATGCCGACCGGCAAGGCACGGTGATTCTGGCCGAAGCCTATCGCGACGCCGAACGGCAACGCGGCGACGGCGACGCCCAGGCGGCGAATATCTACGCCCAGGCCTATAGCCAGGATCAGGACTTTTACAACTTTAGCCGCAGCCTGTCGGCTTACCGGCAAAGTTTCAATTCCAAGGACGATATGCTGATCCTGCAACCCCAGGATTTCCAGTTCTTCCGCTACTTTAACCAGACGCAATGATGCTTCCGGATGACCGGTTTTATGGCGGCGCCGCGCCGGTTGCGGGGCGCCGTCATGTGGGATGACCTGCTGGCGGCGTTCGGGCTGATGCTGGTGCTGGAAGGCATCATCCCGTTTCTCAATCCTCGCGCCCTCCGCCAAACCCTGTTGCGGCTGGCCCAACTGGAAGATCGCGTGCTGCGGATCGCGGGGTTGGCTAGCATGGCGGGCGGATTACTGGTGCTGTACTTTTTGCGCTGACGCCGCTGATCGTAAAAATCCCACCGAACTTATCAAGCTTAAGCCTGATCTACAGGAACTTTTTCGCCCATGATTCCCCAAGACCGCTGGCTGCTGCCCGAAGGCATTGAAGAAATCCTGCCCCCCACCGCTAGCCGGCTGGAACGGTTGCGCCGTGCGCTGCTGGACCTCTACGAGCGCTGGGGCTACGAACTGGTCATCCCGCCGCTGATCGAGTTTCTTGACTCGCTGCTGACCGGAGCGGGGGACGATCTGGAGTTGCAGACTTTCAAACTGACCGATCAACTCAGTGGACGGATGATGGGAGTGCGGGCCGACATGACGCCGCAGGTGGCGCGGATTGACGCCCATCTGCTGAAACGGGCAGGGCCGGCGCGGCTGTGCTATCTGGGACCCGTGCTGCGGACCCGCGCCGACGGTTTCGGCGGTTCCCGCAGCCCGTATCAGGCCGGGGTTGAGCTGTATGGGCATCGTGGCCATGACAGCGATCTGGAAGTATTGACCCTGATGCTGAAAACCCTGCAAACCGCTGGTGTTGGCGACGTGCATCTGGATTTGGGCCATGTCGCCATTTTCCGCGAACTGACGCGTCAGGCCGGACTGGATCGGGAGCAGGAAGCGCGGCTGTTTGAGGCGCTGCAACGCAAGGCGCTGCCGGAGATTCGTCGTGATCTGGCGGCGTGGAAGCTGGCTTGCGGCGAACCCTTGCTGGCGCTCGCGGAGCTGAACGGCGGACCTGAAGTGCTGGATGAAGCCGATAGCCGGCTGGCGCTGACGGGTCCGAACGTCCATGCGGCGCTGGCGACCTTGCGGCAACTGACGGAGGCGCTGCAACGGCAATGGCCGGACTTGCCGATTCATGTCGATCTGGCGGAATTACGCGGTTACCACTACCACACGGGCGTACTGTTTGCGGCCTACGTTCCAGGACAGGGCCAGGCGGTGGCGCAAGGCGGGCGCTACGACGAAATCGGTCAGGTGTTTGGTCGCGCCCGGCCCGCGACCGGGTTTAGCGCCGATTTGGCAACATTGCTGCTTCTCGGCTCAGCGCCGGAACCGGTTGCTACCGGCATTTACGCACCGGCGCTGGCCGATGATCCGACGCTGGAACAACAGGTGGCGACCTTGCGCGACCAGGGGGAGCGGGTCGTCCGGGCGTTGCCGGGCGCAGCAGTGGAACCACGGGGATTAGACTGTGATCGGATTCTGGCGCAGCAGGAAGGGGCGTGGGTCGTCACCCCATGGTCATTGCAAACGACCTGATCAACCACGGCGGCGCTGCGGCATTGACACGACACACGCCATGTCGCCTGCAGCGACAGGTTGATGGACATTACGCCTACCGTCGAATCCGATACAGTTCCCGGGTCTTTAACGCCCGGCCCCGCAGTTGTTCCGTTAGCGCGGCGCGGGTCAGGCGCTTAACTTCCCGCAACACCGCCGGATCGGCAAGCATCCCGTCGCGCAAGGCCAGCAGGCTTTGGCCGGAAATGGAGACGCCGTCTTCATTGCCACCCGCTGCCAGTGGCCCTTGATCCAGCACGTAACAATACGTCGCCTCGGCGACGATGGGCTGGCCGCTGATCGCTTCGCGATCCAGGTTTAGCCCGTAGCCGAGTTCATCCAGCAGCTGCTTTTCGAACCGCCGCAACACCGGCTCCTCGTTAGGGGCCGTCGCCAGTTCCGTCAGTAAGGTCCGGTAGGCGGTGAACAAACCGGTCTGTGGATCCAGACGGCGCAGCAGCCGCATCAGCAGTTCATTAACGTAGAGTCCGGCCAACACCCGGTGAGGCGGCAAGGCGATGGGCAAGCCGGCGTCTTCCGCCCCGGTCAG
>JAJHPN010000206.1 GCA_020890855.1 Candidatus Contendibacter sp.
TCAATTCCGCAATCGGCTTTGAACTGACTACAAACACTTGAAACGGACTGCGTTGTAGATAAGCGGCGGTAAAGCTCACTGAAATAGCAGCGGCGTAAATCAGCAACGCCGCCAGTTGCGTCCGCCAATTATCGAGATGCACCAGCACGATGGTCAACATGGTCAATGCGCCCAGACAGGCCACCGCAAACCATTTCAGCGGATCGCCGTGTTTCTGGCTTTGCGCCAAACGTTGATAGCGGGCAACCTGCACCTGTCTCGCATCCTGCAACATGGCGGCGTGGACGCTGGTCGCCAGTCCATCGACTGCGGTTTTGCCCATCACCGCCTGCAATAATCGCCGCCAACTGGCCAGTGCCTGTGGACTGGCTTCGCCCTGCGCCAATAATGGCCATTCGACTTCAGTCGTTATTCTGGCGTAATCCCGAATCGCCGCCAGAATCGGTGCGCCAATTTCCGGTGATTGTTGTTCGGCCAGCCGGAACAGGTTCCGCAAGGCGTCAGCTTCTTGCAGAATCGCCGTCTGCGCCCGGTCACGGACACTCCAGATGTCGCTCGCGAAAAAGGTGGTGTACAGCGCAAACAGAATGCCGACCACGGCCACCACCTGTGGCGAAAAATGATTCAGCGAACGAAACCAGGGTGCAAATCGGGAAAAATTGCTTAACCAGAGCAGCAAACCGGCAGTGGCGAAAGTGGCGGCAATGCCGAGAACCAGCAGGCCGATATAAATGAATTGCGGCATGGACATCATGTCAGATCGCGATGCACAAATACTTGATATCCAGGTATTCCTCGATACCATATTTTGAGCCTTCACGGCCAAAGCCGGACTCTTTCACTCCGCCGAATGGCGCAACTTCAGTGGAAATCAGCCCAGTATTGACGCCAATCATTCCGTATTGCAGCCCCTCGGCCAGCCGGAAAACCCGGCTTAAGTTCTGGCTGTAAAAATAAGCGGCCAGCCCGAATTCAGTATTATTCGCCAACCGGATGGCTTCTTCATCGCTGCGAAACCGGAACAGCGGCGCAACCGGTCCAAAAGTTTCTTCGCGGGCCGCCAGCATTGCGGGCGTGACCTCACTCAAGATCGTCGGTTCGTAGAAGGTTCCACCCAAGGTGTGACGCCGGCCACCGGTCAGTACGGTGGCGCCCTTGCTCACCGCATCCGCGACCTGCCGTTCCACCTTGGCCAGCGCCGCCGCATCAATCAGCGGCCCCTGCATCACTCCCGGCTCCAGCCCGTTACCAACCTTTAGCTGTTCGCGCACCGCTTGAGTCAGGCGGGCGGCGAAGGCGTCATAGATCCCCTCCTGAACCAGAAAGCGGTTGGCGCACACGCAGGTTTGGCCGCTGTTGCGATACTTGGAGACCAGCGCCCCGGCGACCGCCGCCCCCAGATCGGCATCGTCGAACACAATAAACGGCGCATTGCCACCCAGTTCCAGCGACAGCCGCTTGAGCGTCCCGGCACAGCGTTGCATCAGATATTTGCCGGTATGGGTCGAACCGGTGAAGCTGAGTTTCCGCACCAGCGGATGATCCAGTAGCGCATCGCCAATCGCCTGGGCCGGGCCGGTGACGATATTCAGCACTCCGGCGGGCAAACCGGCCCGTTCCGCCAGCACCGCCAGCGCCAAGGCGGAAAACGGGGTTTGCGGCGCAGGTTTGACCACCATCGTGCAACCGGCCGCCAGCGCCGCCCCGGCCTTGCGGGTGATCATCGCCGCCGGGAAATTCCAGGGCGTAATCGCCGCACACACCCCAACCGGTTCCTTGAAGGTCAGAATTCGCTTGTCCGGCTGGTGGGCGGGGATCACATCGCCGTAAACCCGCCGGCCCTCCTCGGCGAACCAGTCGAGAAAGCTGGCGGCGTAAGCGATTTCGCCCCGCGCCTCGGCCAGCGGCTTGCCTTGCTCCAGCGTCATCAGCGTCGCCAAATCTTCCTGATGTTCCAGCAACAAATTGAACCAGCGCCGTAAAATCAGCGCCCGCGCCTGCGCGGTCAACCCGCGCCAGCCCGGCCCGGCGGTATGCGCGGCCTCGATAGCGCGGCGGGTTTCGGCAGCGCCCAATTCGGGAACCTGACCCAGCCTCGCGCCCGTCGCCGGGTTGGTGATCGTCGAGACCGCGCCGTGATCGGCGTCGATCCAGGAACCGGCAACGTAGCCTTGCTGCCGAAAAAGAGCGGTGTCGCGCAGTTGCATGAGAGTCCCTCGAAAATTGACGATGAGCGATT
>JAJHPN010000001.1 GCA_020890855.1 Candidatus Contendibacter sp.
TTCGACGCGAACTGGGGTGAGGAATAGTGAGATTTCGACTTGAAAAACCTGGCGCGCCCGGCGGGACTTGAACCCACGACCTTCGGCTTCGGAGGCCGACACTCTATCCAACTGAGCTACGGGCGCATGGAGAAAGGACTGCTAGAATACCCACGATAACGATCCCGCGTCTAGTCCCTGCCGGGATTTTTCGGAAATCAACCTCACCGCGAACATCCGGCAACCCTGGCAGTCCGCGTGGCGAAATCCATTTCCGGTCAAACTGAATAACACTATAATCACTACGCTTAAGGCTCTGCCCAATCCACTTAAAGATAACTACCCCAAACCGAAATCTTCCTGCTAACCAACGCCGCTGTGGAGACTCTCCAGCGTCCAGCGAGGTGAGAGTGTGAGTTCGCACGTTTTGCAAGCCGATAAATCCGTTGTCACGACATCCGCCGCCCTGGTTTCGGCATTGGCGCTGCTGGCGACCGTGCTATTTCTGGTCGCCGCCCTGATCGGGGTCATCAGCCGGGTCCCTTCCGACGATGGTTCACGCAAGGACGTCGCCGTGATTGAACGCATCAAGCCGGTAGCGCGGGTCGCCATTGCCGTACCTAAGCCGGCAGGCGCTGAAATCAAGCTGACCGGCCAGGAGGTCTACAACAAGGTCTGCGTCGCCTGCCATGCCGCTGGCGTATTGGGCGCTCCTAAAGTCGGCGCCAAGGAACTGTGGGAACCGCGCTTGGCGCAGGGTCTGACCGGTCTGGTCAATAATGCAGTGACCGGCATTCGCGCCATGCCCGCCAAGGGCGGCAATCCGTCGCTGACAGAAGCCAATATCCACGACGCCATTGTTTACATGCTTGACGAGACCGGCCTCAAGACTGACGCAGCGGCGAAGTAATTCACTGTTTGCCGCCATCGAAACGCTCGGGCCATCCTGTTGGGTGGCCCTTGTTTTTTTCAGGCTTACCGCTGTTTTTCAGGCCAATCATTATGCGTCCCGATTTCCGCCCGGTTGAATCGCCCCGCCAGGAACGCCGCGACCGGGCCAACCTGCGCGCCTTGCTGCCGTATCTTTGGGAATATCGCGGCCGGGTCTGGCTGGCGATGGGCTGTTTGGCGCTGGCCAAGATCGCCAATGTCGGCGCTCCGTTGGCCCTCAAGCAGATCGTGGACAGTCTGGACAGCCGGCTGGTGACCATCGTACTGCCGATCACCCTGCTGCTGGCGTATGGGGCGCTGAAACTGGGCAACGTCCTGTTCAGCGAATTGCGCGATGTGGTGTTCGCTAGGGTTCGCTATCGGGCCATGCGCCGGCTGACAGTGCGGACGCTGGCGCATTTGCACGATCTGTCGTTGCGCTTTCACCTGGAGCGCAAGACTGGCGCAATCAGTCGCGATCTGGAGCGCGGCGCCCGCAGCCTCAGCACCCTGCTGAATTATCTGGCGTTCAGCATCCTGCCGGTGCTGGTGGAATTCCTGCTGGCGGGCGGGTTGCTGCTGGGCCGCTATCCGGCCATTTTCACCCTGATCATTTTTGGCAGCGTCGCCGCCTATGTGGTTTTCACCCTGGCGATCACCAACTGGCGGATGGAGCATCGCTACTTGATGAACCGGCTGGAATCGCAGGCTGGCAACGAGGCGCTGGATAGTCTGATCAACTACGAAACGGTCAAATACTTCGGCAACGAAGACTGGGAACTGCGCCGCTGCGACGCCACTCTGGCGCAATGGGAAAACAGCGCTGTCCTGAGTCAGACTTCGATGTCGGCGCTCAACTTCGGCCAGGGCGCAATTATCGCGGTCGGCGTCACGGTGATCATGTGGACAGCCGCCGATCAGGTCGCCGCCGGTCAGTTGACCCTCGGCGATCTGGTGCTGGTCAACGCCTTGTTGCTGCAACTGTTCATTCCGTTGAATTTTCTCGGCATCGTTTATCGCCAGATTAAATACGCGCTGGCTGACATGGACGATTTGATCCGGCTGTTTGAGCGCCGCCCGGAAGTCCGCGATGCGCCCGCCGCGACGACCTTGCAGGCGATGCAAGGGGAATTGCGCTTTGAACAGGTCAATTTCGGCTATCAGCCCGAGCGGCAAATCCTGTTTGACGTGAATTTCACCGTGCCGCCTGGACGTAAACTGGCGGTGGTCGGCGCCAGCGGCGCGGGCAAATCGACCTTGGCGCGGTTGCTGTTCCGGTTCTACGATGTGAGCGGCGGGCGGATTTTGATTGACGGGCAGGATATTTGCGCCGTGACCCAGCAGAGCCTGCGAGCCGCCATCGGCATTGTTCCGCAAGACACGGTGCTGTTTAACGACACGCTGGAGTACAACCTGGCCTATGCCCGGCCCGGCGTCAGCCATGCAGAAATTGCCGCCGCCGCCCAAATGGCGCAATTGCACGACTTTATCGCTGCGCTGCCCGCCGGTTACGAAACGGTGGTGGGGGAACGCGGCTTGAAACTGTCCGGCGGCGAAAAGCAGCGGGTCGCCATTGCCCGCGCTATTCTTAAACGCCCGCGCATCCTGATTTTCGACGAGGCCACCTCAGCGCTGGACAGTCACTCCGAGCAGGCGATTTTGCAGGCGTTGCGGGCGGTGGCGGCGGAGCATACGACGCTGGTCATCGCCCATCGGCTATCCACTATTGTCGACGCCGACCAGATTCTGGTGCTGGATCAGGGCCGGGTGCGCGAGCAGGGCAGTCACCGCGAGTTGTTGCAACAGGATGGGCTATACGCCCAGATGTGGGCCTTGCAGCAGCAGGAACAGGCCGCGCATGAGGCCGAAGATCGGCTGTTGGGCGGGTTTTGAACCCGGCTTTTCCATGTCTTCCGTGGAAGTAATCAGGATTAAGGCGGACAGAATCCGGTCACAGCACGGCCATTCCCGCCGCCTCCAGCATCCGGGTCAACCGGATCAGCGGCAGACCGATCAGGCTGGTCGGATCCGCGCCTTCCAGCCGCTCAAACAGCGCAATGCCCAGCCCCTCGGATTTGAAACTGCCGGCGCACTGATAAGGCTGCTCCCGGCGCAGATAGCGCTCGATCATGGCCGTCGTCAGCACCCGGAACGCCACCCGAAACTCCTCAACGGCGATCTGCCGCCCGCCGCTGGCGCTGTCCAGCAGACACAACCCGGTGTGAAAAACTACAGTGCGTCCTGACGCCTGCTGCAATTGCGCCACCGCCCGTTCGTGGTCGCCAGGCTTGCCGATGATTGCGCCATCCAGAACCGCGACCTGGTCGGAACCGATAATCAGCGCCGCCGGTTCCTGCCAGGCGACGGCGGCCGCTTTTCGTTCCGCCAGCCGGGCGACCAACTCTGGCGCTGTTTCACCCGGCAGGCGGGTTTCATCGACCTCCGGAGCCTGCGCCCTGAAGGGCAATGCGAGGCGCGCCAGCAGGTCGCGGCGGAATGGCGAGGTCGAGGCCAGGATCAGGCGACGGCCGTCAGATAATGTTGCAGACATGGCGATCCTTAACAGTGGAGACTATTGGGGAATGCAGCGCACAATGACGCCAATTCGGCGAAATTCAGCTTTGATTTTGACAGAAATCAGACTGGCCTATATATTTCGCGCCCTATGCTGACCCTATCGCTCCCCAACAAGATAAATCCTTGGCAACTGGTCGCTGACCATGGCCGGTTGACGGGCGATCTGGCGCTGGCTGAATTGCCGCGCCTGGCTGCGCTGCTGAATCAGACCAACGGCGTCGTCAACGTGACCCTGACAGCAGGAATGGATGGGCAAGGGCTGAGGTTTATCGCTGGTCGCCTGCACACTATGGTGGAACTGACCTGCCAGCGTTGTCTGGGGCCATTGCAGTTGCCGCTGGAGGTGACCGTGCATTTGGGGTTGGTTCACAGCGAAGCCGAGGCTGACCGGTTGCCCGATGACTATGAGCCGCTGTTGGCCCCGGATGGCCTCATGGCCGTCGCCGACTTGGTGGAAGACGAATTATTGCTGGCCTTGCCCCAGATTCCCCGCCATGCGGATCAGCGGGAATGCGAGGTCCATGGTTATGGAGCGCCTGATCCGGCGTTCATTACGGAGCAACGCCGGCCTTTCGGGTTATTGGCGTCGCTATTGCCCGATTCCAAGAGGAGCAGTTAGTTCATGGCTGTACAAAAAAGCCGCAAGAGTCCTTCCAAACGTGGGATGCGTCGCGCGCACGACGCGCTGACGACCGCCATGCTGTCTACCGACAGCGTCTCTGGCGAATTGCATCGCCGCCATCACGTCACCCCAAATGGTTTTTATCGTGGCCGCAAGGTCATCAATACCCCGGCGGAAGCCGGAAACGAAGAATAATCGCCCTGTCCCCATGCACTGGTTCGCCTGCCTCCCGGTCTGGCCGCAATGACCGGCTTGTTCGCTTCATGACCCGCCCCCTCACCATCGCCCTGGATGGCATGGGCGGCGATATCGGCCCCGAAGTCGTGGTGCCTGCTGCGTTGCGGGTACTCAATACCACCGATCTCCCGCTGCGGCTGATTCTGGTTGGGCAGGACGATATCCTGTCCACCCAACTGACCCGGTTCAAGGCTAAGGGGCATCCCGGCATCATGGTCCGCCATGCTTCGCAACTGGTCAGCATGGCGGAATCGCCCGCCCAGGCGCTGCGGGTCAAGAAAGACTCCTCGATGCGGGTGGCGATCAATCTGGTCAAGCAGGGCGAGGCCGACGCCTGCGTCAGCGCCGGCAACACCGGGGCGTTGATGGCGACTTCACGCTTCGTTCTCAAGACGCTGTCTGGCATTGATCGTCCCGCCATTTGCACTACGCTGCCCACCGTGCGCGGCCATACTCGCGTGCTTGACTTGGGGGCCAACGTTGACAGCAAGGCTGAACATCTCCTGCAATTCGCGGTGATGGGATCGGTGCTGGCCGAAGTCAACGGCATTGAGCATCCCCGGGTCGGGCTGCTGAACATTGGCGAAGAAGACATCAAGGGCAATGAGCAGGTCCGCGACGCCGCCCGCCTGCTGGCCGGCAGCACTCTGAATTACATCGGCTTCATCGAAGGCGACGGCATCTATCTGGACGATGTGGATGTGGTGGTGTGCGACGGTTTTGTCGGCAATATTGCGCTCAAGAGCAGCGAAGGCGTCGCCAAGCTGGTGCGCCATTACCTGACCCGCGAGTTCAAGCGCAATCCACTGACCCGGCTGGCCGGACTGATCGCCTTGCCGGTACTGCGCGCCTTCAGCCGCAGAATTGACCCTCGCCGCTACAACGGCGCCAGTCTGCTGGGCTTGCAGAGCATCGTCGTCAAGAGCCACGGCGGGGCTGACGCGCTGGCGTTCGCCAACGCCATTCAGGTGGCGATACTCGAAGTCAAACAGGCCGTGCCGCAGCGCATTGACGCCCATTTGGCGGCCCTCCACGCCGCGAGGCACGCGCTTTGAATTACGCCAGAATCAGAGGAACCGGCGGTTATCTGCCGGAGAAAGTGCTGACCAACGCCGATCTCGAACAATTGATTGAAACGACGGCGGACTGGATCGTTGAACGCACCGGGGTGGAAGAGCGCCACATTGCCGCACCCGGGGAAACCACCTGCGATCTGGCCGAGCAGGCCGCCCGCCGGGCGCTGGACGCCGCCGGTCTGGAACCCCGTGATATTGATCTGATTATCCTCGGCACCACCACCCCCGATCACGTTTTCCCCAGCGTCGCCAGCCAGTTGCAACATCGGCTTGGCTGCTACGGCGGCCCGGCGTTTGACGTGCAGGCGGTGTGCACCGGCTTCGTTTACGCGCTGGACATCGCGGCCCGCTTCATCCGCACCCACGCCGCCCAGCGGGCTTTGGTGGTGGGAGCCGACACCTTCACCCGGATCATCGACTGGCAGGATCGCGGCACCTGCATCCTGTTCGGCGACGGCGCTGGAGCAGTGGTGCTGGAAGGCGCAGACGCACCGGGCATTATTGACAGCCGGCTGGGCGCGGACGGGCGCTACAAGGAACTGTTGTGGGTTCCAGCGGGCGTGTCCAGCGGCTATGAGCAGACCCGCCAGAATGCCGCCTTTGTCGAAATGCGCGGCAGTGAAGTCTTCAAAGTCGCGGTGACCACCCTCAAGGACATCGCCGAGCAGATCCTGAATGCTAACCAGATGACGGTTGCCGATGTGGACTGGTTGATTCCGCATCAGGCCAACCGCCGCATTCTGGCCGCCACCGCCAAACGGCTGGGCTTGCCGACGGAGCGGATGATCGATTGCGTGCGGACCCATGGCAATACCTCGGCGGCTTCGGTGCCGCTGGCGCTGGACGTAGCGGTGCGCGATGGCCGTATCCAACGCGGCGACACCGTGCTGTTGGAAGGTTTCGGCGGTGGCTTCACCTGGGGCGCGGCGCTGCTCAAGTATTAGCGGAGAACGATGGAACATGACCCTGCAAGGTGAAATCGCCCTGGTGACCGGGGCCAGTCGCGGCATCGGCCAGGCTATTGCCCGTGAGCTGGGCCAATGCGGCGCGACCGTGATCGGCACTGCAACCACCGCAGCCGGCGCTGAGGCCATCACCCAGGATTTACGTGAACGCGGGATTGCGGGACGCGGCCTGTGCCTGAATGTCACCGATCCGGCGGCAGTGGAGGCGGTGGTCAAGGCGGCGGCGCAGGAGTTTGGCCCGCTGACCATCTTGGTCAACAATGCCGGCGCGACCCGCGACAACCTGCTGCTGCGGATGAAAGAAGAGGAATGGAGCACGATCCTCGACACCGACCTGTCCTCGGTTTACCGACTAAGCAAGGCAGTGTTGCGGGGCATGATGAAAGCCCAGCGCGGACGGATCATCAACATCGCCTCGGTGGTCGGCGTGGTCGGCAGCGCCGGTCAGGCCAACTACGCAGCGGCTAAGGCCGGCGTGCTCGGTTTCACCAAATCGCTGGCCCGTGAAGTCGGCTCGCGCAACATCACCGTCAACGCCGTCGCGCCGGGCTGGATCGAAACCGACATGACCCGGAATTTGCCGGAAGCGCAGCGTCAGGCGATGCTTGACGCGATCCCGCTGCGTCGGCCGGGCGCACCGCAGGAAGTCGCCAAGGTGGTCGCCTTTCTGGCTTCGGCGGACGCCGCCTACCTCACTGGCGAGACCTTGCACATCAATGGCGGGATGTATATGGCGTGATCAGCGCCAACAGCTAGAATGGGAGGAATCCGCGCTGAGTTGGCCGGCGGTCGGCGCGGGAACCGGAAACCGCTGCGCATGGGAAGTATCACGGGATGTTTTCCCCGATTCGCGCCGATGGGTGAAACCTCCGCCGGATTTTACCTGCTGCTAAAAGTGGGTTTTAATTGTAACAATGAGGAAATAAATCATCATGATTGACATCAGCAACATCGAAGCGCGCGTCAAGAAAATCATCATTGAGCAACTCGGGGTGAAGGAAGAGCAAGTCACCAACGATGCTCATTTCGTTGAGGATTTGGGCGCGGATTCCCTGGACACCGTAGAATTGGTGATGGCGCTGGAAGAGGAATTTGAACTGGAAATTCCCGACGAGGACGCCGAGAAAATCACCACGGTGCAACAAGCGGTTGACTATATCGCGGCGCATCTGGGTTGAGGGTGTCGTTTTCATCCCCGCGTCCAGCGGGGGTAGTCGCCGCGGTCGCCCTTGGAGGCCGTGGCCTTTCTTTTTTGCGGTTTTCAACAGAGCGCGAACGAGGATAGTCCCGTGGCCAAGCGGCGCGTGGTAGTAACCGGCATGGGCATCGTCTCTCCGGTCGGCAGTGCCGTCGACGCGGCCTGGACGCACATTCTGGCCGGGCGCAGCGGAATCGGCCAGATTACCGCTTTTGACGCCAGCAGCTATCCGGTGCGCATTGGCGGAGCGGTCAAGGATTTTCAGGTCGAGACTTACCTGAATCTGAAGGAAGCCCGGAAAATGGACGCTTTTATCCATTACGGCATCGGCGCGGGGGTGCAGGCCATCCAGGATTCCGGACTGGAGATCACCGAGGCCAATGCGGATCGGATCGGGACCTTTATCGGCTCCGGGATTGGCGGCTTGCCGGGGATCGAAGAAGGCCATTCCTCGTTTCTCAAGGGCGGGCCGCGCAAGCTCACCCCGTTCTTCGTTCCTCGCAGCATCATCAACATGGTGTCGGGCAACCTGTCGATCCGGTACGGGATCAAGGGGCCAAACCTGGCGGTGGTCACGGCCTGCACCACTGGCACCCACAGCATTGGCTTGGCTGGGCGATTGATCGCTTACGGCGATGCTGACGTGATGCTGGCGGGCGGCGCAGAAATGGCGACTACTCCAACCGGATTGTGCGGTTTCGCCGCCGCCCGCGCCCTGTCCAGCCGCAATGACGAGCCGGAGAAAGCCAGTCGGCCCTGGGACCAGGAGCGCGATGGTTTTGTCTTGAGCGACGGGGCCGGAGTGATGGTGCTGGAAGAGTATGAACACGCCCGGCGACGCGGGGCGCGGATTTACGCGGAATTGATCGGTTTTGGCATGAGCGGCGACGCTTATCACATGACCCTGCCGTCGCCGGGCGGCGAGGGGGCCCAGCGAGCGATGAGCAACGCCCTGCGCGACGCCGGGATCAATCCTGAGGCAGTGGACTACATTAACGCGCATGGCACGTCCACCCCCGCAGGCGACAAGATCGAAAGCGATGCGGCCAAGGCGGTGTTTGGCGATCATGCTTACCGGTTGGCGATGAGTTCCACCAAGTCGATGACCGGCCATCTGCTCGGCGCGGCGGGCGGGGTCGAAGCGATCTTTGCGGTGCTGGCGATCTGCGATCAAGTGGCGCCGCCGACCATCAACCTGGACGATCCGGAGCCGGGCTGCGATCTGAATTATGTGCCGCACACCGCGCAGGAACGGCGCATCAAGGTCGCGCTGTCCAATTCCTTTGGTTTTGGCGGCACTAACGGTACGGTGGCGTTCCGGGCGCTGGATTAGAACGCCCACGCCGCACGGTGAGTTGAGGCGAGGGCATGGCGAGTTCCACCGGGCTGCGCCGCCTGCTGCTGACCCTGACTGCGCTGACGCTGATCCTGGTTCCGGCGCTGTATCTGGTTTACGCTGATTACCGC
>JAJHPN010000453.1 GCA_020890855.1 Candidatus Contendibacter sp.
CCCGCCCCCCAACCCAGCGCAATCGGCAAAGTCCCCACCAGCGCCGCCATCGTCGTCATCATGATTGGCCGGAACCGAATCAAACAGGCTTCAAAGATCGCTTCATGCGGCGCAGCGCCTTCATTCCGCTGCCGATCCAGCGCGAAGTCGATCATCATGATCGCGTTCTTTTTGACGATGCCGACCAGCATGATGATCCCGACGAAAGCGTAGAGACTGAGATCGACCTTGAACACCAGCAGCGTCAACAAGGCGCCCAACCCTGCCGAAGGCAATCCCGACAGAATGGTCAGGGGATGAATGAAGCTCTCGTACAAAATCCCCAGGACCAGATACACCACCAGCACCGCCACCAGCAGCAGCATTCCCAAACCCTGCGCCGAACTCTGAAACGCCTGCGCGGTTCCCTGCAAACTGGTGGTCAATGACGCCGGCAACTGTAATTCATCTTCCAGCCCCTTGATCCGATCCACCGCCTGACCCAGCGACACCCCCGGCAACAGATTGAACGAGATCGTGACCGAAGGCAGTTGTCCCTGATGATTCACGGTCAACGCCTGGCTTTTCCGGGTTGTCGTCACCACCGTATCCAGCGCCGCCAGCTTGCCGCTGGCGGAACGGACCTGCAGCCGCGCCAGCATGGCCGGATCCGCTTGAAACTCCGGCGCCAGTTCGAGAATCACCCGATATTGATTGGTCGCCCCGTAAATGGTGGAAATCTGTCGGGCGCTGAACGCGCTCTGCAACGCATCCTCCACCTGGCCGAAGGTGAGGCCCAGCGCCGCCAGCTTGTCCCGATCCACCGTCAACCCCAGCGCCGGACTGCGATTGTTCAAATTACTGGTGACATCGACCAAACCCGGCAGTTGGCGAATCCGGTTGAGCAGGGTATCGGTCCACTGATACAACTCATCCAGATCAGTATCTTGCAGGGTGTATTGATACTGGGCGGCGGTAATCTGGCCGCCAATCCGGATCGGCGGCGGGTTTTGCAGATAGACGTTGATGCCGGGAACCCCGGACAACTTGGGCCGTAGCGTCTGAATCACCTCATTCGCCGACAACCGGCGCTCTGACCGGGGTTTGAGACGGATAAACAGGGTGCCGGTGTTGGCGGTCGGTCGTGGCCCGCCCGCGCCGACCGATGACATGAAGCCTTCGATACTGGGGTCCATCGCCAGAATTGCCGCGATCTGCCGCTGGCGCTCGACCATCGCCGTGAACGACGCATCCTGCGCACCCTCGGTAAACGCGATAATTTGTCCGGTATCGCCGCTCGGCAGAAAATCCTTGGGAATCCTGTCAAATAGCGCCACGGTCGCCGCCACGGTGAAGACAAACACCGCCATTACGCTGCGGGGCCGCGCCATCGTCCATGCCAGACTGCGCTCGTAACCGGCCAGCAACCCAGTGAAGAATCGTTCAAACACCTGATAAACCCAGTGATGCGTTTGTGGTTCCTGATGACGCAGATAGCGGCTGCACAACATCGGGGTCAGCGTCAGCGACACCACCCCGGACACCAAAATCGCTGCACAAATCGTGACCGCGAACTCGTGCAGCAGCCGCCCGACAATCCCGCCCATAAATAGCACCGGGATAAACACCGCAATCAGCGACAGGGTCATGGAAATAATAGTGAAGCCGATTTCCCGCGCCCCGATGATCGCGGCCTGCAACGGCGGTTCGCCGCGCTCGATGTGCCGGACGATGTTTTCCAGCATCACAATGGCGTCGTCCACCACAAAGCCCACCGCCAGAGTCAGCGCCAGCAGCGACAGATTATCCAGGCTATAGCCCAGCGCCTGCATGACCGCAAAGGTGCCAATCACCGAAATCGGTAAGGCCAGACTGGGAATCAGAGTCGCTGACAAATTCCGCAAAAACAGCAGAATCACCAGAATCACCAGTACCCCGGCCAGAATCAGGGTGAATTGCACATCGTGGATCGACTCGCGGATCGACTCGCTGCGGTCGTACATCACCCGCAATTCAATCGAGGCCGGCAACTTGGCCTGAAACGCCGGCAAGGTCTGTTTGATCGCGTCCACGGTTGCGATGGTATTGGCGCCCGGCTGGCGCTGGATCGCCAGCACCATTGCCCGCCGATCCACATACCAACTGGCGATTTTGTTGTTTTCGACGCTGTCCAGCGGCGTCGCCACCTCGTTCAGCCGCACCGGCGCGCCATTGCGGTAAGCGACAATCAGCCCGGCGTAGGCAGCAGCGCTCTCCAACTGGCCGTTATCCTTGATCGCGATGCTCTGACGCGGCCCGTCAAAACTGCCTATCGGCCGGTTGACATTGCCCTGCTCAATGGCTTTCTGCAACTCATCCAGACCGATGCCTCGCGCCGCCAGCTGATCCGGATCGGCCTGCACTCGCACCGCGTATTTCTGAGAACCGTAAATCTGCACCTGCGCCACCCCGGTGAGGGTGGACAGCCGCTGCGCCAGCAGGGTCTCGGCGTATTCGTTGACCGTCGATAACGGCAGAGTCCGCGATTGCAACACCAGATAGAAAATCGGCGAATCGGCCGGATTAACCTTGCGAAACGAGGGCGGGGCCGGCATATCGGTCGGCAGGCGGCGCTGGGCGGCGGAAATGGCCGCTTGCACGTCTTGAGCCGCTGCGTCGATGTCCCGATCCAGGGTGAATTGCAGGGTGATCGAGGTCGAGCCTTGGGCGCTGGTCGAGGTCATCGAATCCAGACCGGCGATCGTCGAAAACTGGCTTTCCAGCGGGGTCGCCACCGCCGCCGCCATCGTTTCCGGCGATGCGCCGGGTAAAGAAGCGGAGACTGAAATCGTCGGAAAATCAACGCTCGGCAGCTCGCTGACCGGCAGCGCCCGGTAGGCGATGATCCCGAAAATCAGGAATGCCGCCATCAGCAGGGTGGTCATCACCGGGCGGCGGATGCACAGTTCGGACAGTTGCATGAATGAGTCCTTCAGCCGCCGTTGGCCTTGATCTGCACCCTGGCGTCTGGCGACAGCCGCAATTGCCCATCAGTCACCACGGTTTCGCCATCCTGCAAGCCCTGGCTGATCACCGCGATCCCGCCTTGACGCAGGGTGACCACGACCGGCCGCGCCTCCACCGTATCGCCTGGCTTCACCACGAACGTCAGACTGCCTTCCGGGCCCTGTTGCACCGCTTCCACCGGTACGGTGATTGCGCCGGGAATCACGTCCAGCGTCAGGCTGACGTGCAGAAACTGGCCAGGCGTCAGTAATCGGGCTTCATTGGCTACCGTGGCTTTCAGGCCGATTGCGCCGGTGGTTGGGTCCACCGCGTTATCCATAAACCGCGCTTCGCCGGCCAAGGGCGGTCCCGTCGCGCCCGGAACCCGAACCGCTACCGGTAAGGGGCCGCGTTGCAACGCAGCCCGCAACTGGGGCAGATAGCGTTCCGGCACGGTGAAGCCCACCTCCAGCGGCTGCACCCGGTTGAGAACCGCCAGCGCGGTTTCATTGGCCTTGACCGTCGCGCCAGGCGACACCAGCCTGGCCCCGATGACCCCGGCGAATGGAGCATGAATTGTGGTGTAGTTGCGTTGCAGGCGGGCTGATTCCATCGCCGCTTCATCGGCGCGAACCGTCGCCGCCCATGCTTCAGCGGTGGTTCGCGCATCAGCCAGTTGCTGTTCGGAAACAAAGCTGCGGTTTTTCAAAGACAGATAACGCCCGACATCGGCCTTGGCTTTCGCCAGTTGCGCCTGATCGCGGGCCAGGTTTGCCTCAGCCAGCCGCAACCGTGCAGTGAAATCGGCCGGGTCGAGCTGCGCCAGCACTGCTCCGGCGGCAACCGGTTGCCCCTCGGTAAAAGGCAGTGTTGCGACTTGGCCGTCCACCCGCGATTTGAGGGTTACGCTGTCTTGCGCTGCCGCTCGTCCAACCGCCTCCAGCAGCAGCGGCACATCCCGGGTCATGGCGCGCGCAACGATCACTGGCGCGGGCGGGCGGGCCGGTTTGTCCGAGAGGGGTGCCGGCCACGGGTAAAACCGGTACAGCGCCGCGCCGCCTAAAGCAAGCGCCAGACCGCCAAGGAGAAGTTTGGAGACGGGTTTCATGGACTTTATCGGTGATTTTCAGAGCGTTCGCTCTACCCGCCCTAGGCGCCTTGACCGGAGAATGGCGGGTGGATGGAGCGAAAGTCGAGCTAATTCAGATCGGGATCCCGGAAATAGCGGGCATCCCAGTCAGCTTGTACGGACGCGCCCTTTTCGTCCAACTTGTAGACCTTGATGCTGACATCGCGGGAGGCGTCAGTCGGTGAACCAGCCGTGACAAATTGCTGCATTCGCTTCGGATCGCGAAACACCAGCACCTGTCGGTATGGCTTGACCGTTGCGCCAGGTCCCGCATCGGTGCGCGCCAATTGCATGTAAGTAGCCCGGCCGCGTTTGTCGACAATGACCCCGCGTCCGTGGCTTTCCGCCAGTACCGCGTTTAAGCCATTGATCTCGAACACGCCATAACCTACCGAAGCTTCAATCTCGGCTTGAGCGGACAGCTTCAGCTTATAGAGTTGCTTTATGGTCTGATTGCGGATCTTGAGAATAGCCTGCTGTTGTTCCTGTTTGGCTTTCTCGCTGAGCTTACCCGCAGGTGGCGCAGGGTTGGGTGGCGGTGGTGGCGCACTGGCGCAACTGTTTAGCAGGGTTACGAGGATTAACCCCGCAATGGTGGGCATTTTCCAGGCGACGCAGTGAGGATGAATGAGCATGGCGTCTCCAGGCGATGGTAAATGGGTTTGCGGTTAGATTTAGGTTGGAAATTGGGAGAGGTTGGCTTTAGAGATTCAAAAAAATAGCTAATTGATTTTAATAGATTATTAGTGATAACTTGCAAAAGTTGCCAAAATCGCCAGGGAGCAGGATTGAATTGATTTAACCATCTGATTTTAAAGGACAAGATTTTATAAAGTCTTTTGGGAATAGGGTGTCCTTATTTGACCCGTAGACGGGAAACCTGTGCTGATTATTTAGGAGTTGGTTCGATGATGTGCCTGATCCTAGAACATTTCAGTATCGCCGCCGACTTGGCTGCGCGATGTCGCTAGTTCGCCCGCGGTGAGTAACCCCTCATAGCCTTGAATCTGGTTGCGACCATTGTCCTTGGCGTAATAAAGCGCCCGGTCGGCTCGTTCAATGATCAGTGTGGGGATTTCTGAATCAGCGATCTGGGTAAAACCAATACTGACCGTGACTTGGCCAACTTGTGGGAAGTTATAAAATTCCACCGTGCGTCGAAACCGCTCTAGGACGGTGAGCGTATTGTCGATAGTTGTGGTTCTTAATACCACTATGAATTCCTCGCCGCCATAACGAAACAGCAGATCGCCGCGCCGAAAGGATCGGCGCATGAGATTGGCGACCAGCAACAGGACTTCATCGCCGTACAGATGCCCGAAAGTGTCATTGACTCGTTTGAAATGATCAATGTCTAGGATCGCCAGCCAGTAACTATCTCCACCGTCTTGCCGCCGCCGCTCCATTGCCCGCAGCCGATCCCAAGCTGGATCGGGGTTGCGGCTCTTCAGAAAAATACTGATAAAGCGTTCATCGAATGTTTTTCGATTGAACAAACCCGTTAGTTTGTCGTGGGCGTTTTCATGGATTAATACCAGATAATTTTGATAAATGCGTAGAAATCCAGCAATTAATCGTCGATCATTATTTAGGTCATGGGTGGACTCGATGCTGAGTACGCCCACCCCATGTCCTTGATACAGGATTGGGAAGGCGTAGCGCCTGACGTTGGTTGAAACTGTCTCGACTCGCATTTCCCGCCGGCCCAAGCTATCGGCGAATAGGGCATCATTGGCGATAGGGATCAGCGATTCGCCATCGGTGCGGTCTTCGCTGATCGTCCAGTGACCTTCCGGATTGATGCGCACCAGTAGCCCGAACTGATCATCTTCGATCTGGTACAACGCGATCTCCTCAACTGGCAGCAATTCGAACATCGTTTGCATCAAACACAGTTCCAAGGATTCGCGGTCGCGTTTCTCGGTCAAGCGAGCAACCGACTCTAACAGTCGTTCATGACTCGATATATTGTTCATCTTCACCATCTAATCATCGTCAGCGGATTGCAGGTAAACCGTTACATCAAATTGGTGGCGTGGATAGAGCGCCCGCGCTTTTTGATAGGCCTCATCTTCGTTGCTGGCGGCTACTGTGTCTTCAATCACTGGACCGTTGTTTAGCGGCGTTGCATACACTAGGTACAGAGTCATGCGGTTTTTGTTTTGTGGTTGCATGGCGTTGCCTTGGTCGGGTGTGCTTTTGATTAATAAGATGATGGTATAAAAGGCTGATATTCCCCATTGCCAGGACTTTCGCTTTCCGTCATACGCGCATCAGTGGGCCTGACGGAAAAGTCAGGCAAGCGAAAGTCCTGTACGTGATCAGCGCCGGGCCGGTCACCAACGCCCGATCATGCCAATTTCCGGTATCTAATCCGATGTGGCTGATCGGCTTCCACCCCCAATCGCCGTTTGCGATCCGCCTCATAATCGGCGTAATTGCCCTCAAACCACAGCACTTGCGAATCGCTCTCGAAGGCCAGAATATGGGTGGCGATTCGATCCAGGAACCAGCGGTCATGGGAAATAATCACCGCACAACCAGCGAAGGTGAGCAACGCCTCTTCCAGCGCCCGCAAGGTTTCCACATCCAAATCATTGGTCGGCTCGTCCAATAAGAGCACGTTGCCGCCGCTTTTCAGCAACTTGGCGAGATGCACCCGGTTACGTTCGCCACCGGACAAATCCTTGACGAATTTCTGCTGATCCTGACCCTTGAAGTTGAATCGGCCCACATAGGCCCGCGAGTTGATCTGGTAACTGCCAATGACGACCAGATCCAATCCGTCAGAGATTTCCTGCCAGACCGTTTTATCGGGCGTAAGACTATCCCGCGATTGATCGACATAGGCGAGCTTGACGGTCTCGCCGATCCGTAGCGTCCCGCCATCAGGTTGCTCCTGGCCGGCCAGCATTCGGAACAGCGTGGTTTTACCCGCGCCGTTTGGACCGATCACCCCGACAATGCCGCCCCTGGGCAGATTGAAATCAAGACCATCGATCAACAACCGGTCGCCGAAACCCTTGCATAGCCCGGTCGCTTCCACCACCAGTTCGCCCAGTCGCGGTCCCGGCGGGATGTAGAGTTCCTGGGTTTCATTCCGCTTCTGGAATTCCTGCGATTCCAGCTCCTCAAACCGGGCCAGCCGGGCTTTGCTCTTGGTGTGGCGACCCTTGGGATTGGCCCGCACCCACTCCAGTTCGGCTTTCATCGCCTTGGTGTGCGCGGTCTCCTGTTTCTCCTCGATCTCCAGTCGCTTTTCCTTCTGTTCCAACCACGAGGAGTAATTACCCTCCCACGGAATGCCCCGCCCGCGATCCAGCTCCAGAATCCAGCCGGCCACGTTGTCCAGGAAATAGCGATCGTGGGTTACGGCCACCACGGTGCCGGGGTAATCCTGAAGAAACCGCTCCAGCCAAGCGACCGATTCCGCATCCAGATGATTGGTCGGTTCGTCGAGCAGCAGCATGTCCGGCTTGGACAGCAGCAACCGGCATAGCGCCACCCGTCGCTTCTCGCCGCCAGACAGTTTGACGATTTCCGCGTCCCACGGCGGCAACCGCAGCGCATCCGCCGCAATATCGAGAGTCCGGTCGAGCGTGTGGCCATCGGCGGCTTGTAGCCAGGCCTCGAGATCAGCCTGCTCGACAGCCAGTTTGTCGAAATCGGCGTCCTGGTCGGCATAGGCAGCGTAAACCTCGTCCAGCCGCGCCAGGGCGTTTTTAATTGGCGCAACAGCTTCTTCGACGTTGCCGCGCACATCCTTGGTCGGATCGAGTTGCGGCTCCTGCTGCAAAAAGCCGATGCGGATGCCGGCTTGCGGGCGGGCCTCGCCGAGGATTTCAGTATCGATACCGGCCATAATCCGCAACAGGGTCGATTTGCCGGAGCCGTTCAGACCGAGGACGCCGATTTTGGCGCCGGGGAAGAACGATAGCGAAATATCCTTGAGAATCTCCCGCTTGGGCGGCACGACTTTGCCCACGCGGTTCATGGTGAAAATGTATTGGGCCATATTGCTCATCAAGATAGTGGGCGAAAGGGCGGCGATCCGGGCGACGGCGCGCCCCCGGACCAGTCCGGCAAAGCCTTTTAGTCCGGCGACGCTTCCAATTGTGCGGCGACTTCACTGAAATCAGCATTGGAATAGACGTTCTGGGTATCGTCCAGGTCCTCCAGCAAGTCCAGCAGCTTGAGCATCTTTCGCGCATCCTCGAAACCGAGCTTGACGCTGGAACCGGCCCGCATGGTCACCTCCGCCTCGTCCGGCGCCAGTCCGGCGGCGATCATCGCCGCCTTGACGGCTTGAAAAGCCGCCGGGATGGTCAGCACCTCCACTGAACCATCCTCGTCACTCACCACGTCATCGGCGCCGGCCTCCAGGGCGATTTCCATGATCCGGTCTTCATCGCTGCCCGGCGGATAGCTCAAGACCCCCCGTTCGGTGAACTGGAACGCCACCGAGCCGCTGGCACCCATGTTGCCGTCACACTTGCTGAAGGCGTGGCGCACCTCGGCCACCGTGCGGTTGCGGTTGTCGGTCATGGTGTCGACGATCACCGCGACCCCGCCCGGCCCGTAGCCTTCGTAGCGGTTTTCCTCGTATTCGACTCCGTCCAGCGCCCCGGCCCCACGTTTGGCGGCGCGTTCAATGGTGTCCCGAGGCATGTTAGCGGCCAGCGCCTTGTCTATCGCCAGCCGCAATCGGGGATTCATGTTCGGATCGCCGCCGCCCATCCGGGCTGCGACCGTGGTTTCCCGAATCAACCGGGTAAACAGTTTGCCGCGTTTGGCGTCCTGGGTATTTTTCCGGTGTTGGATATTCGCCCACTTGCTATGTCCAGCCATGCCAAGCCTCTTACTTTAATACTTGATTGATTAGTCTAGCAGTTTGCCATCGCT
>JAJHPN010000383.1 GCA_020890855.1 Candidatus Contendibacter sp.
GGAACAGACCGCGCTGGGTCATCCGCGGGTCGATTTTAGCGCCTTTGGTTTCTTTCACCCGCTCATGTCGCTGATTCCTGAGCGCGACATCGTTAAACAGGTGGAATGGCATCGCCATATCATTCGCACCGCCTTCGGTATTGAAGCATCCAACGTGATGTTTCCACCCGAAACTGCTTTTCATGTCCGAATGATTCCGGCGCTGAATCAGGCTGGAGTCAAGGCAGTCATTTACGACTCCATTCACCGGTTCCGGGCGTGCAAAGACTATCCCTATGCCGGTATTAATGAAGGGATGTTGCCGCCCAATCCCGCCGAGCAGGTCAATCCGCCGGTCAATGACTGGCTGCAATTGCGCAATATCTGGGCTGGATCGCGGATTTCGCCGAGTCTGCTTAAACCAGAGTATGTGCAGTATGAAGACCCGGATGGCAAATTGCATAAAATCATTGCGGTGCCTGCGGAACGGTATATCGGTAACGAAGACGCCCGTGGCGGATTCGGGGCGTTGCAATATCCGGACGTCTTGGGTCAGGTCTACAACCAGATCGTGGATACCGGTAATTTTGATCCCAAGCATCCACCGTTTTTCCTGCTGCATTCCGACGGCGACAATCACGGCGGCGGCGCCGACAGCTATTACGACCACAATACCGGACAACTGGTACAGTGGTTACAAGGCGACCCCCGCTTTGAACTGACTACGGTGAATGATTATCTGGATCGATTCCCGCCCGACCCAACTCAAGCGGCGCATATTGAGCCGGGTTCATGGAGCGGCGCGGATAACGGCGATCCGCAGTTCATGAAATGGTTCAGCCGTTATGACCAGCCCTATTCGCCCGATCTGAATTCCTGGGCGGTGCTGACCGCTTTCCAGAATATTGTCCATGCACTGGAAGACGCCATGCCTGGCAAACCGTGGCTGGATGACATCAGCCGATTAATGCTGACTGCGGAAACCAGTTGCTACTGGTATTGGACGGGGCAGCACGTTTGGGATCAACAAGTCACCAATGCGGCGAATGTCGGCTACGCGATGGTCAAAAGCGAAGTGGAGGCGCTGTTGACCGCCGGCAAGGACCGCACTGGCCCGACCATTTTCGCCCCGTGGATCACGCCGGAAAATCCGGGCGGCAAACGCTGGGGGCAAGGCTGTCTGCTTGATGCGCCGCGTGAAGGGACTGTGCATACTTTTGTTCATGACATCAGCGGCTTGAAACGGGTCACCCTGGTGTTGCGGGCGGCGACCGGGGAAACAACCATCCCGATGACCGATAATGGCCCGTATCCGTCGCAAACCGGCGCGGCGATCACGGCGCATTATTTCACTGCCAAATTACCGGTTGGCGCGGGCGATGTGCGCTATTACCTTGAAGCCGAAGATGGCAAGGGCAATATCGCGCGCGGGGCGCTGGAGCGGGTCTATTTGGCATAGGGCGGATAAAGCCGGAATCCAGTGGATTCCGGCTGACGGAAGGTACGGCGAAATTCCCAGCGCCCTGCCGATTGATAATTCTTAACGTTATTCATTCACCTTTCCGGGAGAGCACTCATGGCCGCACAACGCATCCCTGGTCCTGAAGGCGTCGGCGCTTATCCGCAATCGGTAGTCGATGATGGCACCTTGGTTCGGACTTCAACCGCGACCCCAGGCATTGGCGGGATTCTCGGCGATACCTGGAAAATCAATGCAGCGTTATCCGTTGAGGAAATGCGGGCTGTCGCTAGCCTTATCGCGTTTTGCAAGGAAATGGAGGATACCGAACTGGTCGCAGATATCCAGAGCGCAGTCAATGATGAAGCGCTTGATTTTGGAGAGGTTCGCGACAATAGCCCGGCATCCTGGGATCCCGTGACCAACACCATTACGATCAGCCAATTGATGTTAACCCGGATTCTCTATCCCAACAGTTTGGATGGCGCATTCCGGGATACGATGGAGGTAGCGGCGCTTTTGGCGCATGAATTGAAACACCAGCAACAGGGACGCTTGACCTGGGCGCTGGATTCATTCGCCGATCCTAACCGGACGACTGGCGCGCACTGGGCCAGTTATGGCGCTTGGGGACTCATGTGGCGTCGGCCGCAAGCCGCGGCTAGCGCTCTGGCTAATATCAAAGCCGCCAATTGGACGCTTGGTTCTATTAACCGGTATGAACTGTCGATATGGCAAGTCGGTTTGCAAAAGCGAATGAACTGGGCGCAACACGAATACCAGCG
>JAJHPN010000332.1 GCA_020890855.1 Candidatus Contendibacter sp.
CCTTGAAGTGCATCCGCTGCGGGGCGTGTTTGAACCATTGCCCGGTGTATACCCGCCTCGGCGGTCACGCCTACGGTTACGTCTATCCCGGCCCCATCGGTTCGATTCTGACTCCGCAAATCGAAGGCTTGGAAGATGCCGGAGCGATGGCGACCGCTTCCACCTTTTGCGGGGCGTGTGAGGAAGTCTGCCCGGTCAAAATTCCCATTACCGACATTCTGCGCCGCCTGCGCAACGAGTCTTACCAAAAAACGGATTCTCCCCACGCGGTCAAAGGCCACGGTTACAAGGTCAATGTCACCGAGAGCCTGACCTGGAAAAGCTGGGCGCTCAGCAATGTGATGCCGTGGGCGAATACTTTGAGCGCTAAGTTATTAGGGCTGCTCAGCGCACAATTGCCAAGGTTGCCAAAAGTAGGGTTGTTGAAACGCTGGGGCCAATCCAGAACTTTGCCCAAATTCGCCGCTAAGAGTCTGCACACACTCGCCAAAGAAAAGGGGCTGCGCGATGAATAACGCCCGCACCAATATCCTGACCCGGCTGCGGGCGGTCATGCCGCAGGATGATTTAGCCATCACCGAATCTGCTGCGCTGCCTGATGCAGAACTGAGTCCTGCTGAAAGAGTGGCCCGACTCAAGCAGCGAATGGAGGCGATGCACGCTGAGGTGATCATCACCGACGCCGACAACTGGGTTGATACGCTCAAGGAAACAGTACAGAAACGGGCGTTGAATGGTTTGCTGTACGCGCCGACCACTACGCTCGGCGCTGCTTTAGAAGTCGCGTGGGACAGCGAGTTGCCGCCGCTGGTGGGTTACGCGCAAGACGTAGAGCAGAGCAAGGATCGCCTGTTCGCCATTGATGCCGGCATCACTTCGACCCATGGCGCTCTCGCCGATGTCGGGGCTTTAATTCTGTGGCCCGATTCAGACGAGCCGCGCTTGATGTCGCTGGCGCCCGCCGTTCACATCGCGGTGCTGGACGCTGCTAAAATCCATGATTCTCTGGCTCAAGCTATTGCCCGCGAGCATTGGCGGGAGAAGATGCCGACTAATATCCTGTTGATTTCCGGCCCGTCCAAGACGGCGGATATCGAACTGGTGCTGACCTTTGGTGTGCATGGCCCCAAGGAATTGATCGTGCTGATTCTGGACGGCTGATCCACGCTACGTCTTCCCCCTGAAATTCAATCTTCACTCCCAACCCTTCTGCCGCTTGCGGGAGAGGCAGGAACAATAACGACCAAAAAAACAGCGCACCGCTTTGTCCGGCGCGCCCACCACCAAACCGAGGCTGAGTCATCCATGCGACCGAAGGTTTACGAGCAACTTCACTGCGATTTGAAAAAGTTCATTCCAGCGTCACGCCTGAGCAGCGATCCGCTGCGCACCCTCGCCTACGGAACCGACGCCAGTCTGTACCGCCTGATTCCGCAACTGGTGGTGCGGGTGGACAGCGAAGTGGAAATGCAACGCATTCTGGGATTGGCGCACACCCACGGCACACCGGTGACCTTTCGCGCCGCCGGCACCAGCCTGTCCGGACAAGCAGTGACCGACTCAGTGTTGTTGCAATTGGGCGACGGCTGGCGCGGTTGGCGAATCAGCGACGGCGCGGCAACCATCAGTTTGCAGCCGGGAATCATCGGCGGTCACGCCAACCGTTATTTAGCTCCCTATCAGCGCAAGATTGGCCCCGATCCGGCGTCGATTAACACCTGCTGGATCGGCGGTATTGCGGCCAATAACGCCAGCGGCATGTGTTGCGGCACGGCCCAGAACAGTTATCAGACGCTGAAAAGTTTGCGGGTGATGCTGGCCGATGGCGCGGTGCTGGACACCGGCGATCTCGCCAGCCGTCAGGCGTTCAGCGTCAGCCACGGCCCATTGTTGGCTCAACTCGCCGAACTCGGTCAGCGCACCCGCGCCGATGCGACCCTGGCCGAGCGGATTCGTAACAAGTTCAAAATCAAGAACACTTGCGGCTACAGCCTTAACGCCCTGGTGGATTACGAGAATCCCTTTGAAATCCTCCAGCACCTGATGATCGGCTCCGAGGGCACCTTGGGCTTCATCGCCGAGATCACCTATCACACGGTCGAGGAACATAGCCACAAGGCCACGGCGTTGATGATCTTCCCCGACATCAAGACCGCCTGCGAAGCGGTGGCGGCGCTGAAAAGCCAGCCGGTGGCGGCGGTGGAACTGATGGATCGGGC
>JAJHPN010000270.1 GCA_020890855.1 Candidatus Contendibacter sp.
ATCCGAGTAACCCGCTGGCGATTTGGAACCCCAGCGGAACGCCGAGCAAAAATGCGCCGGCCAGCGCCAGCGCACCCAAGGTCAGCGGAAGATGGATCAGCATCGCCGTCCAGCGTGGGTGCGGCACAGCGACGCCTATCACGACCGGCAGAATTTGCAGCAACGCGCCCATCATGACCTGCGCCATGACGCCCAACGTCAGCAAATGAGTGAGCGCCAGCGGCGCCGGCAGCCAGCGGCTAACGAAAAATTCCGGCCCTTGCCACAGCAGCACCATGGCCGCCAGCACCAGAAAACCCGGCGCGGTCAGGAAAAATCGCAGCGGCACAGCAAAGGGCGGCGCTTGTTCCAGCGACAATCCGACCGGAATCATGGCCGCGAGATCAGAATTTCAAAACCGCCGTCCGCGCCATTGATGACCTCATAGCGGTAGTGATGGCGGCGCAGGATGTCGTACAGCGGATAGGGCTGACGGTGAATCAGAAATCGCAGCGATTGCCCCGGTTGCAATTCATCCAGCGCGGCCAGCACTCGCTCCAGCGGTTCCGGATGCTCCAGCCCCCACCCATCGACGACGATCTCAGCGGCGCTCATGCAGGTCGATCCTGCATGGCCTGAATCATCCCGGCGGCGGCAGCGCCCAGAATCTGATCGCACATTGGGTAAAGGATCTGTTCCTCCTTGATGTTGTGCTGCTGCATCAGGATCAGCAGCGTTTCCGCCTGCCCCAGATAGTCCTCCAAATCACCGCCGGCGAGCGCATTGCTCATCTCGGCCAGCGCATCACGCATTTGCCGATGCTCCAGCCGCATCACCCGCGTTGGCCCCATGGCGTTGCCGGTCGCCTGCTCAAAGGCCGGAAACAGCGTGTCTTCTTCCTTTTGGAAATGGCGCTCCATCGCGACCTGAAAGAGCGGAAAGCGCGCCCGGCAACCGGCGAGATCGGCAAGGTGAGCGGCTTCTTCAGCAGCGGCAAAACCGTCATCGCACTGGCGATGTTCGGCGGCGAGAAATTCAGCGACGGAAGGCATGGGAGTTTCTCTGGTTCAAAGGTGATTGATGGGCCGCCATTTTGCCGGGTGCGGCGGCGGCGTTCCTTGATATGGGTCAAGGCGCGTCATCGACGGTTTTTTGCATCATGGCGGTTGATTTCGCCCTCGCAAACTCACCGTCAGGGCGATTCCCACCATCGCCGAGCAGAGGTTTTTATGAGCGCATTTTTCACCAAATCCAGGGCGCGGAACATTTTCTATGGCGGCGTCGTATTTTCGGCGCTGCTGTTTCTGGCGCTGACCTTCCACACCACCTGGAAAATGCCGCAACGCGATCACCGCGAAAACCTGACGGCAGAGGTGGTGCGCGGCAAGCATTTATGGGAGACCCGCAACTGCGTCGGTTGCCACACCATTTTAGGAGAAGGCGCGTATTTCGCCCCGGAACTGGGCAATGTCTATCAGCGGCGCGGCCCGGAATTTATCAAGGTCTGGATGAAGATACAGCCGACCGGAGTAGCGGGACGCCGCCAGATGCCGCAGTTTCATTTCAGCGAGCAGCAATTGGATGACATCGTGGCGTTTCTGAAATGGACTTCTGAAATCAATACCGAAAACTGGCCGCCGAATATCCAAGGCTGAATTTCGGCATTCACCACAGAGGAAATCAATCATGCAATTACTGCAATATAAATCTCAGGCGGTGGCTAAACCCTATTTCATCGCTGCGATTGGTCTATTCGTGGGCCAAATCCTGTTTGGCCTGATCATGGGCCTGCAATATGTTATCGGCGATTTCATGTTCCCGGTGATTCCATTCAACATCGCCCGCATGGTGCATACCAATCTGCTGATCGTCTGGCTGCTGTTCGGTTTCATGGGCGCGGCCTATTACCTGGTGCCGGAAGAATCGGAAACCGAGCTGCACAGCCCGCTATTGGCCTATCTGATGTTCTGGATTTTTCTGGTCGCCGGGGCGTTGACCATTGCCGGCTATTTGCTGGTGCCCTACGCCGCGCTGGCCGAAATGACCGGCAACAACTTTTTGCAAACCATGGGCCGCGAATTTCTCGAACAGCCGCTGCCCACCAAGGTCGGCATCGTGGTGGTGGCGCTGGCGTTTGTGTACAACATCGGCATGACGATTCTCAAAGGCCGCAAGACCGCGATCAGCATGATTCTGTTGGCCGGTCTGGTGGGGCTGGCAGTGCTGTTTCTGTTCGCGTTCTACAATCCGTCCAATCTGGCTACCGATAAATACTTCTGGTGGTGGGTGGTGCATCTGTGGGTCGAGGGGGTGTGGGAATTGATCATGGCGGCGATCCTGGCCTTTGTGCTGATCAAGATCACCGGCGTAGACCGCGAAGTGATCGAGAAATGGCTGTATGTGATCATCACTTTGGCTTTAGTGACCGGCATTATCGGCACCGGCCATCACTATTACTGGATCGGCGCTCCCGGTTATTGGCAGTGGTGGGGCGGCGTCTTCTCGGCGCTGGAGCCGCTGCCGTTCTTCGCCATGACCGTGTTCTGCTTCAACATGGTCAATCGCCGCCGCCGTCAGCATCCCAATAAAGCCGCGACGCTGTGGGCGCTGGGCACCGGCGTGATGGCGTTCCTTGGCGCCGGCGTGTGGGGGTTTCTGCACACGCTGGCTCCGGTCAACTATTACACCCACGGCAGCCAGATCACCGCCGCACACGGGCATTTGGCGTTCTACGGCGCGTATGTGATGGTGGTGCTAACCATCATTTCCTACGCCATGCCGATCCTGCGCGGGCGCGAGTGCAATCCTGAACGGGCGCAAGTGCTGGAAATGTGGTCGTTCTGGCTGATGACGGTTTCAATGGCGTTTATCACCTTGTTCCTGACCGCCGCCGGCATTTTGCAAGTGTGGTTGCAGCGGGTGATTGATAACCCACAGCCGTTTATGGCGGTGCAGGATCAGGTGCGGATTTTCTACTGGCTGCGTGAATTGGCCGGCCTGGTTTTCCTCATCGGCCTGGCGCTGTATCTGGTCAGCTTCTTCGTCAAGGACAAACCGCAAACCGTTGAGGCAAGCGATGCGCAACCCGTCGCGACTTGAGTAAGGGAAACGCCATGAAGCCGCAACTCAAGCCGCTTTCGCTGCCGCCAGCGCCGTATTACCAGCCGTCCGGCAACGAGTGCGCGGTGTTCGAGGCGGCCTGGCGCAACCGGCTGCCGTTGCTGATCAAAGGCCCGACCGGTTGCGGCAAAACCCGCTTCGTCGCCCACATGGCGGCGCGGCTGGGCCTGCCGCTGCACACCGTCGCCTGTCACGATGATTTGTCCGCCGCCGATCTGGTCGGTCGGCATCTGCTGGACGGCGGGGCGACGGTCTGGTGCGACGGGCCGTTGACCCGGGCGGTGCGCGAAGGCGGCGTCTGCTATCTCGATGAAGTGGTGGAGGCGCGCAAGGATACGACGGTGGTGCTGCACCCGCTGGCTGACGACCGACGCATCCTGCCAATTGATCGCACTGGCGAGGTGCTGCACGCGCCGCCGGGTTTCATGCTGGTGGCATCCTACAACCCCGGCTACCAGAATCTGCTCAAGAGCCTGAAACCTTCGACTCGGCAACGATTTATCGCGTTGCGCTTCGACTTTCCCAACCCGGAGCGGGAACAGGCCATCGTGATCGGCGAAACCGGCTGCGCCGCCGCCACCGCCCGGCAACTGGTTCAAATCGGCCACGCCTTCCGCGCACTGAAGGAACATGATCTGGACGAGGTTCCCAGCACCCGACTGTTGATTTACGCCGCGCAACTGATTCATGGCGGCATGGATCGGATCACCGCCTGCCACGCTGCTTTGGTCGAAGCGCTGACCGATGATGAGCAGACCGCCGCTGCGCTGCTGGAGGTGGTGAATGCCAGTTTTGGCTGAGGCGCAGCGCCAGCGGGTGTTGTTTCAGAGCGGTTTCTTCATCCTGTTTCTGTTCACGCCCGTCTTCGATCTGTTGCGGTTTGATCTGACTCAGGGCCATTTGATCGTGTTCGGCCAGCCGTGGACGCTCGGTCTGGACGACTATCTGGCCGGTCGGATCAGCAACGATCAAATGACGATCAACATGCTGTTGCGGCTGATCCTGCCGATCCTGCTGCTGGCGGCGATCTTCCTGGGCATCGCCTGGCGTTGGGGGCGGCTGTACTGCGGCTGGCTGTGCCCGCATTTTTCGGTAGTGGAAACCATCAACCAACTGGTGCGCAAGGCCAGCGGCAAGCAGAGCCTCTGGGACAAAAAGCCGGGGCCGCCCTGGCATCCCGATGGCTCCCCGGCGCCCACTGATGCCCGCTATTGGCTGCTGGCGCTTCCGCTCGCGCTGGCGTTCGCCCTGCTGTGGGCGGTGGCGCTGCTGACCTATCTGCTGCCGCCCGCCGAGGTCTACGCCAACCTGTTCCACCTGACGCCAACCCGCAATCAAGCCCTGTTCATTGGCGCGGCGACGACGGCGCTGTTTCTGGAATTCACCTTCGCCCGCCATCTGTTTTGCCGCTACGCCTGCGCGGTCGGGATGTTTCAAAGCCTGACCTGGATGACGAATCGCAGCGCCATGGTGGTGGGCTTTCAACGCGAACGCGCCCGCGATTGCGCCCATTGCCAGTCATTCTGCGATCACGCCTGCCCGATGCGATTCAAGCCGCGCACCATCAAGCGGCTGATGTTCGCCTGCACCCAGTGCGGCCAGTGCATCGCTGCCTGTGAAACGGTACAGCGTGACAACCCGGAAGGCGGCCTGTTGCACTGGATTGACGGCCAGCAGGCGTTGCAGGCGGATGGGGAACAGGGGTTGCTGACCGGGGAAGCGCCCGTTTCGCCCAAGCCTCTCAAATTCAAGCCGATCATTCCTTCTCCCGCCGGGAGAGGATTGGACTAAGGGAAACCAGCCATCATGGAAGAACACGTTGGATCGCTCTGGCATCGGCTGATCACCCGCGCCGCGCAACGCCATTACCCGGACGCGGCAGTCACCCTCGCCGACATCGAGAAAACCGCCGGGCTGCTGTTTCGCGCTTTCGGCGGCGATCCCGGTCTGCGGGTCGCGGCAGCGGCGGCCACCCGCCACGGGGCGCGGCGGCATTGGCTGGTGCGGGTCGCCGGTCTGGGTGAAAAAACGGCTTTGCCCTGCCGCGACGCGGAAACTCTGCAATTGCCGCCGGAACTGGCGTTATTCCCGCAACGGGAATTGAACCGCGATCTGTACCTCTGGCTGATCGCGCTGGCGGCGGCCCACGATGCGCTTGATTCCGACGCTGACTGGCGGGCGGGCAACCAACAGGCTACCTTGATTGCGCTGGAGCGTTATCCAGGACTGCAACCCCATTACCGACGTCTGGTAGCCGCAACGTTGGAAGCACGAATTTCACCGGCGCAGTTGCCGCCGGATGAGGCCGTGCCGGAAATCCAACTGCGGCAAGCTCTGCATGAACCGGGCAGCGTCCTGGCCTGGCTTGCCGCCGCCCGCCCGCTGCAACCGATGCCGCTCTGGCTATACCCCGCCCCAGCCCGCGCCGCTGTCAAATCACCGCCGCATTCCCGCTGCTCACCTGCCAGCAGCGCCAATCCGGCGCAACCCGACCGCCAGCGCCGCCGCGCCGAGCGGGTTGATCTGCCGGAACGCAAAAGCAGTTTTCTAGCGCCCTTTCGCGCCGAAAACCTGCTGTCCTGGGCGGAATTTATACGGGTCAACCGGCCTACCGATGACGATCCCGATCCAGATGTGGCGCAGGCGGCGAACGACATGGAGGCGATCAGCGTCACCCGCGATGGCGATCAAACTGCTTCCAGAGTGCGTTTTGACCTCGATCTGCCTTCCGCCAGCGCGGATGATCTGCCGGTGGGTCCAGGCGTCCCGCTGCCGGAGTGGGACTACCGCCAGCGCGCGCTGCTGCCGAATTTCTGCACCGTGCAGGAGAGGCTGGCCCGGCGCGCGCCGCCCTGCGAGTTGCCCGCCGCCTTGCGCCGCGACGCTCAACGGCTGCGTCGCCAGTTTGAAATTCTGCGGCCCGGTCACGGCTGGCGGCGCGCTCAGCTGGAGGGTGAAGAACTCGATCTGGACGCCTGGGTGCGCCATGCCGCCGATAGCGTCGGCAACGGTTCAAGTTATGAACGTGGCTTATACCGGCGACGAGCGCGGCAGGAACGCGATTTCGCCTGTTTGCTGCTGGCCGATCTATCGTTGTCCACCGATGCCTGGGTCAATAATAAAGGCCGGGTGATCGATGTGATCCGCGACAGCCTGTTCCTGTTCGCTGAGGCGCTGGTGGCCACCGGCGACCGCTTCGGGCTATACGGCTTTTCTTCGTGCAAGCGGCAACAGGTGCGCGTCCAGCGGATCAAGACCTTTGGCGAGCGCTACACCGCTTCAATACGAGGCCGGATTAACGCGATCAAGCCCGGTTATTACACCCGGATGGGCGCGGCGGTGCGCTATGCCGCCGGCTTGTTAAACCAGCAAAGCGCCGCCCGCCGGTTATTGCTGCTGCTCACCGACGGCAAACCGAACGATCTGGATCATTACGAGGGACGATATGGGGTTGAAGATACCCGCATGGCGTTACTGGAAGCGCGCCGGGAGGGTCTGCATCCGTTTTGCGTGACGATTGATCAGGATGCGGGCGACTATCTGCCGTATTTATTCGGCAACAAGGGCTTCGTGCTGATCCGTCATCCCGAAGAACTGCCGCGCCAATTACTGCGGCTCTATACCCAACTCACGCAGTGAACCGGGAGAAACGCCATGACGGATGCACAAAAGCTGGCCGAAACGGTGCGCGCCGCCTGCATCAAGGCGGCATTGGAGGCTTATGAGGAAGGCGGCGTTCTCGGCCTGTGCGCTGAAGGGCGCTGGGAATATGCGATTTCTATGATGCAACAACTGGATTTGGATGCGCTGATCCACGCGAATTCACTAGCTGATCAACAATGTGGTTCTTCGAGGGTTGTTGTGGAAATCGGGGCTTAATGTCTCACTGACTTACTTATAACGGTTAAATTCTAGCCAAACTGACCATCAACCCTGGGTTTGATCAGTATCGCTGCATAGGTGAACAAGAAGATCAGAAATGCCGCAATCCACAATACTTGAGAGGCCAAGATCCAAATCAGGTAATGACTCGCGGCAATTAAAGGCAATCCCACCCTGAAAATGCTTCCCACAATCAGCGCTACCAAAGCGACGGCTGTTGCTGCGGGTGGATTTTTCACATTCCTTCCAGTATGGCCGAGCGAGACGCGAGCCATCATGCTCAGTGTCGTAATGCCTATCCCACCAAAGCTGAAAGCGTGGATCGCCAGCAGTTTGGACAGATTGAAAAACGGGAGCAGCGCCATCAATAAAAAACCCACATCGATCAATAGGAAGGCGATGAACAAGCTCCATAATAACGGCTGTTTCCAGATTCCAGCGGTATGCCAGCCTACCAGCCGGATCGAGGTTATAATAAACAGTCCAATTGATAAAAGAGCGGATATTGGCTGATTGCCAATAAATACTTCGCCGATGAAAAACACCAGGAACAAAACGAGGCTCGATAAATCCAGCCATTTTGAGTTCAATAATTTTACCGGATAGCCAACGCCTACTTCGACAAAAAATGGAATTAACCTTCTCCCCATCGTGAGCATCAAACCAATGATCAAATAAAGCCCGCCGTAGATGCCTATATAGACGCCATTTTCGATGAATCCAGCCGCCCCCAAGTAAAAGCAGCTATTCCCAATGGCTAATGATGCCAGCTTTGCCATGATTCCCATTTGCTTCCATTGCCTAACCTTGAACACAGGATAGGCCACGGCAACAATCAGGCACAGTATGAACAGAATATCCAGCGTTGCAGCGAGGCCCATAAAGCGTGTTCCGAAGAAAAACAGGATTCTCGCTGCCGCCCACAGGGCAAATAACCCCAACAATCCTAATCCGTAAAGAGTCTGTACGCCCGTCCAGTTTTTAACCGCAGTTAACAGGAATCCGGCAATCACCGCCACCGCGAATCCATAGATCATCTCGTGGGCGTGCCATTGAAAGATCGAGATACCTTCAATTTGCAAAGGCAGTTGAAAAGCGTAAACCCCCATCCAGAGGGCGACAGACCCTATCGCAAACAGGGCTGCGCCCAGGAAAAAGGGGCGAAATCCCAGGTTCAATAATGCTATTTTGGGTAATGGAAGTTGAGTATTGCCAGTCGTTGCTGATGCCATTGGCGACTCCGGGATGAGGGGTGAAGGTGAAGCCCCGATAAAATACAACAACCCTTGCCAGCATGACCTTGACGAGCATCAAGTTTCCAATCCTTGATCCACGGGCTGCTGACTGAACAGAAGATGCAGGAAAGACTGATGCACAAACCTATTGATGTTGGCGGGATGCTGGCCCGGCTGCCGCTGTTTCAGCAATTGCGCGACGGTGAAATCCTCAGTCTTGCGGCAGGGACGCGCGAAATCGAACTGGCGAAAGGGCAAATGCTGTTTCAGAAAGGGTATTTGCTGGATGGTTTTTACGTCGCCGTGAACGGCCAGATCAAGCTGGCGTTTTCCTCGGCGCAAGGCAACGAAAAAGTGGTTGCCCTGATTGGACCGGGACAGTGTTTCGGCGAGGCCATCATGTTTCTGGAAAAGCCCAGTCCGGTTTTCGCTCAGGCGCTGATAGATTCCCGTGTGCTGTATATCGCCAAACAGGGCCTGTTTGCGGCGATTAACAGCGATAGCGCTTTTGCCTGCCGCATGTTGGCGGGACTGAGTATGCGACTGCATGGTCTGGTTCAGGATGTGGAGGATTACTCGCTCAGATCTTCCACGCAACGGGTTGTCGGGTTCCTGCTGCAATTGGCCGACGTTGCCGCCAGTGACGCTACTGAATGTGAACTGCCCGCCAGCAAGTATGTCATCGCCTCGCGGCTAAATCTGACGCCGGAGACGCTATCACGGAT
>JAJHPN010000087.1 GCA_020890855.1 Candidatus Contendibacter sp.
CAGCAATCCCTCAGTCTCCTTCTCCAGCGCCAGAATATCAGCGCGAATTTCCTCCAGCGCGCGCAAGGGTTGCGGCTGGTAAAAGTGGCGAGTGAAGCTGATCTCGTAGCCGATCTTCGTCGCGTCTTCCTTGATCCACGCATCCGGCGCATAGGGCAACACCTCGCGGCGGAAGAACGCTTCGACGCCGCCGCCTTCCAGCAGCGGGACTTGCTCGGTGTCGCGCAGGTCGGCGTCAGGCTCGTATTCGACGATGCAGGGCTTGCCTTCACCGTCGTTGCAAACCGGCCATGCAACGGATCGGGTGCGGCCTTGCCGGGTTTATGCACCTTGGCAATGACCGGCGGCGCGGTCTCGACCCGCCAGCTCACGGCTTTGAGAATCTGCTTGAGATCAACCGCCGGGAGCTTGAGATCGGCTTGCTTGAGCGCGGCCTCCACTCGGTCGCGGAAGAGGTTGTAGTTTTCATGGAGCTGGTCGCCCAGCGCCGCCCGCAACGCCATCGCCGTTTCGACCAGCCGCCCGTCGCGCTCCCAGGTTCTGGCATCGAGCAGCTTCTTTTTCTTCTTCTCGGACAGACCCTTTTTGCCGCCGCCGTCCTCGTTCTCATCACCCTCGTCCTCATCACTGCCCCAGTCGGACAGGCGTTGTTCCAGCGCGGCAGCGACATGGGCGAACCGGGTCAAGAGGTCATCGCCGAACTCATCCAGCAGCGCAGCGCGGAGTTCTTCGTCACCCGCAGCGAAACGCAAGGGCTGGATCGCCTTGAGCGAAAGCTGGCTGTGCAGCCGCAGCGGGCGCTCAACCGTCACCTTCCAATAGCCAAACGCGGCGTTCGGAAAGATTTTCGATTCCGGAGTTTCCTGAAAGTCGAGAAAGGCGCGGCTGATGCGCTCGATGTCTTCCGGCGAGAGTTCGCAGTTCTTCTTGCCGAGGTTCTTGCGCAGCGGTTTGAACCACTGGCTGGCGTCGATGAGCTGCACCCGGCCCTGGCGGTGTTGCGGTTTGCGGTTGGAAAGCACCCAGATATAGGTAGCGATGCCAGTGTTGTAAAACAGATTCAGCGGCAGGGCGACAATCGCTTCCAGCCAGTCATTCTCGATCAGCCAGCGACGGATATTGCTCTCGCCCTGGCCGGCATCACCGGTAAACAGCGACGAACCGTTGTGGACTTCGGCGATGCGGCTGCCCAGCGCCGAGCTGTGGTTCATCTTTGCCGCCATGTTGGCGAGGAACAGCATCTGGCCGTCGCTGGAGCGGGTGACCAGCGACAGTTCTTCGCCCTGATGGATCACCTTGAAGCGCGGATCCCGCATCCCGTCCTTGCCGCCCAGTGTTTCCAGGTCCTTCTTCCAGCTTTTGCCATAGGGCGGATTGGCCAGCATGAAATCGAATTCCTGAGCGGGGAAGGCATCATGGGCGAGCGTGGACCATTCCGCCCCGCCAACGATATGTTCAGCGCTCTCGCCTTCGCCCTTGAGCAGCATGTCGGCCTTGCAAACCGCGTAGGTCTCCGGGTTGATCTCCTGCCCGTAGAGCAGGCTGGTGATTCGCTGTTGTCGCTTCGCCGCAATCGCCGTCAGGGTCTCCTCGGCGACGGTCAACATCCCGCCGGTGCCGCAGGCGCAGTCATAGAGCCGGTAAGTGCCGGATTTAAGCTGGCTCTTGATGGGCAGGAACACCAGATTCGCCATCAGCCGCACCGCATCGCGCGGCGTCCAGTGTTCGCCGGCCTCCTCGTTGTTGTCTTCGTTGAACTTGCGCACCAGCTCCTCGAAGACCGTGCCCATCGCATGGTTGTCGATGCCCGCCGGCGACAGGTCGATCTCGGGGTCGAGAAACTTGTTGATCAGCGTTCCAATCGTGTCCGCCCTCGACAGGGTTTGCAACTGGTTGCGAAACTTGAAATTGTCGAGGATGTCCTGAACATTCGGCGAAAAGCCGTTCAGGTAATCCTCGAAATCGGCCAGCAACTGCTGCTGACTGCCGCGAGACTTCAGATCGCGCAGAGTGAACCGCGAAGTGTTGTAGAACGCCTGTCCTGCTGCGGCAGCGAGGGCAGCGCGTTGCTCGGTGATCTGCGCGTCATCCAGCATCTTCCGGGTATCCAATACCGCCTGCTTGGTCGGCTCCAGCACGGCGTCCATGCGCCGAATCACGCACATCGGTAGGATCACGTCCGGATATTTTCCGCGTTTGAACAGGTCGCGCAG
>JAJHPN010000072.1 GCA_020890855.1 Candidatus Contendibacter sp.
CCCTTTATCAAGCCTTCGAGCCGGTCGTGGCTCGGCGTCTACTCGAACGACTGGAGATTCATCACACCCCCAAACACGGTAGTTGGCTCAACATGGCCGAAATCGAACTGAGTGTCCTGAGCCGGCAGTGCTTGGACCGCCGTATCCCCGACGCCGCCACCCTGGCCCGCGAGGTGGCCGCCTGGCAAAAGGCTCGTAACGCCGATCCCCGGCCGGTGAATTGGCGCTTTACGACCCCCGATGCCCGCATCAAGCTCAAACGCCTTTACCCGTCAATTCAGAGCGGGTGATGCACTAGGTTCTCGCCCGTTCCCCACATGCGTGGGGATGAACCGTGTGTGTTGCTCATGCGTTCTCCATCATTAATCCGTTCCCCACATGCGTGGGGATGAACCGCTGATCGGATCACCTTCGCCGTCCAAATCGTGCCGTTCCCCACATGCGTGGGGATGAACCGCTACCCCAATTCCGCCCGCCGCTGAATCAGCACCGTTCCCCACATGCGTGGGGATGAACCGGAAGCGGGAAGATGAACAAGTACATCGAACAGCCGTTCCCCACATGCGTGGGGATGAACCGGGGCTGGACGATCATGTGGTGAACGTGGCGGCGCTGGCTCTGTCCTTGCCCCTGACCATTGCCTTGGAGCGCGGCTGATGAGCGATCCGATGGCGGTTCTGAATGCCCTGCTGATTCCGCTGGCCGCTATTCCCGGCGTGAACACCTGCCGGATTGGCCTGGAGGCGAACCTGACGCCTGACGATTATCCGATCATCCGGCTGGTCCCCAGCAGTCTGGCTCCGAGTAGCCTGGGCGCGATCAACGGCCCGCGCATCTTGAGCCTGACCGTGTACTTCGGAGCGCAACTGCTGGAGGCGACGGAGGGCTGTCTGCGGTCTATGCGGAGCTGTTCCGGCTGGATGCGGCGATTCGGGAGGCCTTGCTGGTGACGGCGATTGCCGCCGGACTGGAGGCGGGTGTCTATCGGCAAATCACCTATCGGGATACGGTGATGGATGAAGACCGCTTGCCACATTACAAGCTCATGGCGGCAAGGTTTGAGGTGGTGGGTTAGGGGTTGCAGTAAGGGCGCGGTCAAGCCGCCTTGCGCTGGGGTGGCGCGCCTAGCAATGAATCGGGATTAAAGTCCGCCATCCCGATTTCTTCAGGAGAGACCCCCCAAACATTTGCCTCAGAAAGCGCCACATCGATCAATTCGTAGCAAACGCTGGCAACCTCACCGCCTGGGTTTTCTAACCCGCGTTTTTTTGCAACTTCTAACACCATGTTCAGCACGGAAGCATATCGATCACTGGTTGCCATACTGTTTCTCCTGAATAACGCCTTTCAAAATCTCAATCGAATCCCGATGCCGCTGAATATCATCGGGCCAATGCTTTTCAAGCAGATGCTTTTGTTGCCCAATCGGAAGTTGATAAAAATCGGGATTTTTGCGCATTGGGTCTTCTAGCCATGATTCATGATCCGCAATTTGTTTTTCAAATGAACGAATCCCTTTTTCAAGTAAGTGAACCGGCAAATTCCGCTGCTGTTGTAGCCAGCCGTGATACTTCCCGCTCTTGGCCTTCGCCGCCTCATATGCATTGGACACCTTCTGGCTTGCCTCGGTTGCGCCTGCTGCCGTCAGTACATCCCCCACCCTTCGCCACTTGTATAGCTCATCCTTCCCCTCGTTGTAGACCTCCTCGATGGTCGCCTTACCGGCCAGAATCCGATCCCGCTTGTCGATACTCCCGGCCACTTGCCGCGCCTCATTGCCCGGCAACGCCGCCAGAAACGCCCGCTCGGCTTGGGGATTGAACCGAGGCTTGAGTTTCGGATTCAGCGCTATCATCGGCGCAGTCCCGTTCCCCCACATGCGTGGGGATGAACTTACCTTGTTCCTTTTTTAGTCAATGCGATGGGGATTAGTGTGGTTTTATTTCCCCGTCAGCACGATGCGCAACAGCGCCCCTGGGTCCTCATCCGTCAGCACATACAGATACCCGTCCGGTCCCTGGCGCACGTCCCGCACCCGTTTGCCGAAGGTCAGCTTCTCCTCGCCAATGACCCGGTCGCCGTCCAGATCAATGCGGCGAATCTGACCAAATTTGAGTGCGCCACTGAAGAGATCACCCTTCCAGTGCGGATAAACATCGCCGGTGTAGAAGGTCAAGCCACTGGGAGCCTTGGACGGAATCCAGACCAACTGGGGATCGGCCATGCCTGGACGATGGGTTTCATCAGAGATTTTCGGTCCCCAGTATTCGGCGCTATAAGTCACCACCGGCCAGCCATAATTACGGCCGCCTTCGATGATGTTGAGTTCGTCGCCGCCCCGAGAACCATGCTCGTTGGCCCAGATCCGGCCATTCAGCGGATGGCGGGTCAAGCCCTGGATATTGCGATGGCCGAGCGTCCAGATCTCGGGTTTGGCGCCCGGCCGGTTGAGGAACGGATTATCGGGATGGGGCGCACCGTCGTCTTTTAATCGCAACACTTTGCCAAAATGAGCGCCCAGGTTTTGCGCCTGATCGCGAATATTGCCATCGCCAAAGCGGGTCGGCGGATTACCGCCATCGCCAATGCTCATGAGCAGGCTTTTGTCGGGCAGCCAGACCAGGCGGGAGCCAAAATGCTGTCCTCCGGATTTGGGATCGGCGTTCTGGAAAATGATCGTGGCGTCCCGCAAGGCATGGTCCTCAAGGCGTCCACGCACCAGCGCCGTGCGATTCGCTTCGGGAGTCCCGGTGGCGATGGTCAAGTAGACCAGCCGGTTATCGGTGAAATCGGGATGCAGCGCGATGTCGAGCAGTCCGCCCTGCCCGAAGGCCAATACCGGCGGCAGACCAGCGACAGGTTTCGGGTCGAGTCGCCCATCGCGAATCAGGCGCAGACGTCCGGGACGTTCCGTGACCAGCGCTGAACCGTCCGGGAGCCAGGCGATGGACCAGGGGTGGCTCAGCCCGTCAACGACGACTTCAGCCTGCCAACCTGGAGTTTCCGGGACCTCCCCACTGATCGGCGCAGGCTCCGTCTGCGCCGTGCAACCCATGCTGAATATACCGAATAACCCAAAAGTGATCAGCGATTTAAACAGTTCCATCAGAGTCCTCCGCGCCGGATCGTCAGTGATCCAATCATAGACCACTCTTGAACCAGGCCTTTCGCTGACCTGCCTTTTTCCGTCATACCCGCGCAAGCGGGTATCCATTCTTTTCAACGAGTGACTGGATTTCCGCATACGCGGGAATGACGAAAAGTGAAAGTCCTGTGAGTGCTTCGCTTCTCAAAGACCTAATGAGTTACGAGGCGGCGCAGGGACAAACGCTCAGGCCGATTCGGTGGCGGTCTCGCCCTCGTCCGGGTCGTTTTCATCATCCTTGGGGGTTTCAGCATTAATGCGCATGCGATAGAAACTGCGGAACACGAACACGAGGTTGATGACCAGGAACAAGGCCGCCATGTTCAAGGCCAAGGTTTGTTGGCCCTGAGCCGCGAGACCGACGGCCATTTCTACCGCGAGCAGACCAAATAGGGTGGTGAACTTGATGATCGGGTTCATGGCGACTGAACAGGTATCCTTGAACGGGTCGCCTACGGTGTCGCCTACGATTACGGCGGCATGCAGATCGGTCCCCTTGGCGTGCAGTTCGGTTTCCACGATCTTCTTGGCGTTGTCCCAGGCGCCGCCCGCATTAGCCATGAACACGGCCTGGTACAGCCCGATGATCGCCAGCGAGATCAGATAGCCGATGAAGAAGAACGGCTCGATGAACGCGCAGGCCAGGGTGCCGAAAAACACCGCCATGAAGATATTGAACATCCCCTTTTGCGCGTAGATCGTGCAGATTTCGACCACTTTCTTGCTGTCCTGGGCGGAGGCTTTGGTCACCCCATCCAGCTTGATGTGCGCCTTGATGTATTCCACGGCGCGATAAGCGCCGGTGGACACGGCCTGAGTGGAAGCTCCCGAGAACCAGAAGATGGTCGCGCCGCCGGACACCAGACCGAGCAGGAAGGGCGGATAAAGCAGCGACAGTTTTTCGAGGTTTTCGGTCAAACCGCCGGTCAGCAGCATCACGATGGAAAACACCATGGTGGCCGCGCCTACCACAGCAGTGCCGATCAATACCGGCTTGGCGGTGGCCTTGAAGGTGTTGCCGGCCCCGTCATTCTCTTCCAGCAGATCCTTGGCGACGGTGAACTCGGGCTTGAAGCCAAAATCACGCGTGATCTCGGCCTTGATGTCGGGCAGTTGCTCGATGGTGGAGAGTTCGTAGACCGACTGGGCGTTGTCGGTGACGGGCCCGTAACTGTCGACCGCGATGGTCACCGGTCCCATGCCAAGAAAGCCGAACGCCACCAGACCGAAGGAGAACACCGCCGCCATGATCGCGGCCTTGTCGGGAGCCGGATTGATGACTGCGGCCAGGTCGTGCTGCGACACCAGATAGGCCCCGGACATCAGGCTCACGATGACCACCCCCATCCAGAAGGCCGAGAAGTTGCCTGCGGTCAGGCCCGCCAGGATGTTCAGACTGGCTCCGCCTTCGCGGGAAGCGGTCACCACTTCGCGGACATGACCGGAACGGGTCGAGGTGAAGACCTTGACGACTTCGGGAATGATCGCGCCCGCCAGAGTGCCGAACGTGATGATCAGCGACAGTTGCCACCACAGATTGCCGTAGTCTTTGCCGCCGATGGCGATGTCGCCAATCAGCAGGTATGACACTACGAAGGTGAACGCCAGCGACACGCCGGAGGTGATCCAGACCAGCGAGGTCAGCGGCGCTTCGAAGTCGAAGCGGGCCTGACTGCCGTAGCGGCGTTGGGCAATGACTTCGTTGACCAGATAGGAAGCGCCGGAAGCGATGATCATCATCACCCGCATGGCGAAAATCCAGACCAGCAATTGCACCTGCACCGCCGCTTCGGGCACGGCCAGCATGATGAAGCTGATCAGCGCGACGCCGGTCACGCCGTAAGTCTCGAAGCCGTCGGCGGTCGGACCAACCGAGTCGCCGGCGTTGTCGCCCACACAGTCCGCGATCACGCCAGGATTGCGCGCATCGTCTTCCTTGATTTTGAAGACAATCTTCATCAGGTCGGAGCCGATGTCGGCGATCTTGGTGAAGATGCCGCCGGCAATCCGCAGGGCGGCGGCGCCGAGCGATTCGCCAATGGCGAAACCGATGAAACACTTGCCGGCCAGCGCCGGCGACACGAACAACAGGATCGCCAGCATGATGAGTAATTCAGTGGAAATCAGCAGCATGCCGATGGCGATCCCGGATTGCAGTGGAATCGCATAGACCGGATAAGCCTGGCCTCGCAGCGCGGCAAACGCGGTCCGGCTGTTAGCCAGGGTATTGATCCGAATGCCAAACCAGGCAACGCCGAACGAGCCGGCGATGCCGATCAGCGAGAATGCCAGGATCAGCAGCACTTCGAACAGGTTCATGTGCTGGACCCAGCCAAAGTAGGCGACCATGATCACTGCGATGAACGCCTCCAGGATCAGCAGGAACTTGCCTTGCGTGATCATGTAGGTCTTGCAGGTTTCATAGATCAGTTCGCTGACTTCAGCCATCGAACGATGCACCGGCAGTCGGCGGACCTGGTTATAGATCACCGCGCCGAAGATCAACCCGCCGATGCAAATCAGCAGGCCGTAGGAAAGCAGGGTCCAACCCGTGGCGCCACCGAGGAACGTGGCCAGCGATCCATCGTTGAGGTTGGGCAGCGCCAAGTTGACTTCGCTGACATGAGCTGTTGCGGCGAATGCCGGGAGTGCGCTCAATCCGAACGTCAGAAATAGCAGCAATAGAAACAAGCGCGCCATGCCATGATGCCAGGCGGGCATGAAGACTAATCTTGCCAGCGTCATAAATCTTCCCCTAGAAGCGATCCGAGCGGTGAATGCGCCAACGGCGCATCCGACCCGCTACCGCCCGGAAACGGACGGCACCCGGCCGGTAGCAATTGCCATGCCTGATTTATTGATTAATTAACCAATTGTTTAATATTGTTTTTTGTTGGGAAGGTGTTGAATGACGCAGTCGTTATCATTACGCGGCGGCGATGATTGTTGATAACGGCACAAGGTTTGAGGCGGCGGTTGGCCGCGCTGGGGGGTAGGTCGTCAATGCAGCGAAAGGAGGTTTCCTGGTCAGGCCCAGGAAGCGATCAGTTTCCCAATACCAGCACTGCATCCATTTCGACCAGTGCGCCACGCGGCAATGCTGCGACGCCAATCGCCGCCCGAGCCGGGTAAGGTTCCTTGAAATACCCGGCCATGATTTCATTGACCCGCGCAAAATGGCTGAGATCCGTCAGAAATACATTGAGTTTGACGGTATCGGCCAAACTGCCGCCCGCGGCGGCAGCGACCGCCGCCAGATTGTCGAATACCCGGCGAATCTGCGTTTCCATTCCACCTTCCACTAATTGCATGGTTTGCGGGTCGAGCGGAATCTGGCCGGACAGATAAACCGTATCGCCGACTCTGACCGCCTGGGAATACGTACCGATCGCCGCCGGGGCCTGATCGGTGTTGATGATGGTGCGAGGCATGATGGAACGCTCCTTGGCGAGTTCCCGAAAGTCCTGAAAGAAATGAAGCACTAACCGCGCCGGGCCAGTTTCAGCACTTCCGGCAGGGTCCGTAATTGCCGCATGACCCGCGCCAGATGGGCGCGGTCGCGGACATCCAGCAGCAAGTGAACCGTCGTGGCGCTGCCGTCCCGTTCCGAGGTGTTAATGGTTTCAATGTTGGCGTCAGCGGCGGAAATAGCGGCGGCGATGGTGGCCAGCACTCCGCGCCGGTTGGCGACATCCAGCCGCAATTCGGCGCTGAAATCGGCGCTGGCGTGCGGCTCCCACTCCACTTCAATCCATTTTTCCGGGCTTTTCTTGTAATTGGCGACGTTCCGGCAATTGTCGCGGTGAATGACAATGCCGCGCCCGGCGTTGATATAGCCGATGATCGCGTCGCCCGGCAGTGGCCGGCAGCACTTGCCGAAACCGACGACGGTGCCTTCGGTGCCTTTGATCAGCAGCGGCTGGATACTCGTGTCCAACCCGGCGGCGTCTTCATCGCCCTCCGGCAGCAACCGCTTGGCGATCAGCGCCGCCACCCGGTTGCCCAGCCCGATATCGGCCAGCACCTCATCGAAGTTGTTCAGATTAAATTCCCGCACCAGAGCTTTGATGCGTTTGTCCGGCAGTTCGCCCAGCCCGCCCAGTCGCCCGGCCAGCGCCTTTTCCAGCAGCCGCTTGCCCAGCAGCACGGCTTCATCACGCTGCAAGTGCTTGAGGTAGTGACGGATACTGGCGCGGGCCTTGGCCGTGACCACAAAACTCAGCCAGGCCGGGTTGGGCCGGGCAGTGGGGGTGATAATGACCTCGACGGTCTGGCCGGTGGCTAATGGAGTTCGCAGCGGCGCCAGTCGCCGATCCACCTTGGCGCCCACGCAGGTGTTGCCGACATCGGAGTGAATGGCGTAGGCGAAATCGACCGCCGTTGCGCCGCGCGGCAATTCAATAATCTCGCCACGCGGGGTAAAGACATAAATTTCGTCGGGAAACAGATCGACCTTGACGCTTTCCAGAAACTCGACCGGATTGCCGGCGCGGCGCTGCATATCGAGCAGATTGCGCAGCCATTCACGGGCGCGCTGCTGGGCGTGACCGCCCTGACCCTCGCCGCCGGATTTGTAGCGCCAATGCGCAGCGACGCCGACCTCGGCCATGATGTGCATGTCTTCGGTGCGGATCTGCACTTCGATCGGGACGCCATTGGGACCAAACAGCACGGTGTGCAGCGATTGATAACCGTTGGCTTTGGGGATGGCGATGTAGTCCTTGAACCGGCCCATGATCGGCTTGTACAGGCTGTGCATCATCCCCAGCGCCCGGTAGCAGGCGTCTACCGTATCGACAATCAGCCGCACCGCGTAGACATCATGGACGTCACGGAACGGCAGGCGCTTGTCGCGCATCTTCCGGTAAATGCCCCACAAATGCTTGCTGCGCCCGACCACCCGGGCCTTGATGCCGCCCTCATCATCCAGTCGGGTCTGAATGCGGGTTTCCAGTTGGCTGACGATCTCGCGCCGGTTGCCGCTCATCTTGCGCACTGCATCCTGCAAGACCCGGAAGCGCAATGGATGCAGGTGGCTGAAGCCGAGGTTTTCCAGTTCCTGGCGCAGGTGGTTCATTCCGAGCCGCCCGGCGATCGGTGCGTAGATCTCCAGGGTTTCGCGAGCGATGCGGCGGCGCGATTCCGGGCGCATCGCCCCGAGGGTGCGCATGTTGTGCAGCCGGTCGGCCAGCTTGATCATGATGATCCGCAAGTCTTTGGCCATCGCCAGAAACATTTTGCGGAAATTTTCGGCCTGCGCTTCCAGCTTGGAGTTGAACTGGATTTGGGTGAGCTTGCTGACGCCGTCCACCAGCTCAGCGACCTCTGGCCCAAACCGGCTGCTGAGTTGTTCCTTGCCGTAGTGGGTGTCTTCGATCACGTCGTGCAGCAGAGCGGCTTGCAGGGTTTCATGATCAAAGCGAACGTTGGCGAGGATGCGGGCTACGGCCAGCGGGTGAAAGATGTACGGCTCACCGCTCTTGCGATAGACCCCGGCATGAGCTTCAGCGGCAAACCGGCCGGCCTCGCGCAACCGTTCAACCTGGGCCGGTTCAAGGTATTCGCCGGCAATCGCGCACAAGTCGTCAATGCGCAACTGCAAATCATCCAGCCACTCGTCATCCACGGCCAGTTTAGGGCGTTGTAGCGTTTCATCCAGGGTTTCGCGCACTGCCGCCGCGCTCAACATGCTCGTTCTCCCACTGCGGATCGCTGGTTCCTACTCCAGTGGGTCCAGAGAGTCGGAGACCGGCGTTTCGACCGGCGACTGACTGGCGACCGGACGGCGGTATTTTTCCTGAAGGAGGTGATCGAGCTTGCCATCGGCCAGTTCGCGCAGGGCGACCACCGTGGGCTTGTCGTTTTCCCAGGGCACCAGCGATTCCCGGCCCATCGCCAGATCGCGGGCGCGGCGGGAGGCGACCAGCACCAGCTCAAAGCGGTTGTCTACCCGGTCAAGGCAGTCTTCAACGGTAATTCGGGCCATCAGCAGGATTCTCCACGCTTACCATCAGTCTGTTGCAGCCAGCGATAATTCATGATTGATGTTGACATTCTCTCTATCCTGAAGGGCGGAGCTTTCTGAATCTGACGATTCAAGAGATCAATGATTCGCTTCTCAGTTTCCCATGCTTCCCTATCGAAAGGAAGCCAACAGTGGACGGGCTGAACGGTTGCCCCGCCGTTGGCGGTTGGTCTTTGGCGCATCAGTGGCGGATCGTCGATCAGTCCGGGAGCCGGTTCCGTCTCAACGGGGCTGAACCGCGAACGTGGGCATCGGTTCAATGTCAACGGAACGCGCAGTTCTTGCCGGTAACGCCACCACGCCGGTGGCCCTTGGGGTTATTGATGAACCGTTTGTCAGTAGATGCTGCATTTCTGTTTGCCGCACGCATGATTCGACTTTTTGCCTATGGGGCGCTGTCGGTAACGCTGGTGCTGTATCTGGCGGCACTGGGTCTGGACGAGGCGCTGATTGGCGTGGTGCTCGCCGCAACCCTGCTGGGCGATGCGGCGATCTCGCTGGCGATGACCACAGCGGCGGATCGGTTGGGCCGGCGGCGGATGCTGTTGCTTGGGGCGCTGCTCATGACCGTGGCCGGGCTGGCGTTTTTACTGACCGCGCAACCAGTCTTATTGATTCTGGCCGCTATTGTTGGCGTGATCAGCCCCAGTGGCAACGAAATCGGCCCGTTTCTTTCCATCGAACAGGCGGCGCTGGCGCAGTTGCTCCCGGATCGACAGCGCACCCGCGTGTTTGCCTGGTACAACCTGGTCGGTTCGTTCACTACTGCGTTGGGTGCGCTGGGTGGTGGCTGGCTGGCGCAGGCGCTGCAAGCTGACGGAATGTCGGCGCTGGACGCTTATCGGGTAGTGCTGGTCGGTTACGCGCTCAGCGGCGGGGTGCTGGCGCTGCTGTTCATGAATCTGTCGCCGGGCGTGGAAGTTGCTCCGGTGATCGAACCAGAGGGCGCCCCCCATCGTTTCGGGTTACGCCGCCCGGAGTCAAAACAAGCGGTTATGGCTTTAAGCGCGCTGTTTGCGCTGGATGCTTTCGCGGGCGGGTTTGTGGTGCAGAGCCTGCTGGCCTACTGGTTTTATCTGCGGTTTGGGGCGGACGTTGGGCTGATCGGCGGAATTTTTTTCGGCGCGAATGTTCTGGCCGGGATTTCCGCGCTGCTGGCCGCCCGACTGGCGGCGCGGTTTGGGCTGATGAACACCATGGTGTTCACCCACATCCCGTCCAATCTGCTGTTGTGCCTGACGCCGCTGATGCCGAATCTGCCACTGGCGATCACGGTGCTGTTGCTGCGGTTCAGCATTTCGCAGATGGATGTGCCGACCCGGCAGTCCTATACCCTGGCGGTGGTCGCGCCCGATGAACGCTCGGCGGCTTCGGGCATCACCACCATCGCCCGTTCGCTCGGCGCCGCGCTGTCGCCGCTGCTCAGCGTGCTGCTGCTGGCTAACCCGCTGCTGATTAATACGCCGCTGTTTCTGGCGGGCGGCCTCAAAATCGCTTATGACCTGCTGCTCTATCGCCGGTTTCGCGCCCTCAAACCGCCGGAAGAGCAGCCGGGCGCTGGGGCGGGTTAAACCGGCTCACCGGTAGCCGACGATCCGCACTTCGCTGTTCCAGTCGCCAAAGAACGGTTCGCCCTCGGCCTGTAGAATCAACTCGCGGTTTTTGGGCATGGGCAGCCAGACATTGTCGGAGTTATAGGCCCAGCCCGCTTGCGGCTGGCCGACCGCATACAGAAAAAACGCCGCTTCCCGGTCGCCTTGCGTCTGTACCGCCAGCCGGAACCGATGCGGACCGCCCTTGACATAGCCGGTCGCCACTTGGGCATACACCAGAATTTCCCGGGCCTGATCCGGCACGAGCGCTGGAATCCGCCGGGTTTCGCGCTTGCCGCCGTTGGGCAACTCGCCCAGCGGCGCATCTACCGCCCAGAAATCAGCGGTCCCGGTTCCACCCGGCGGCGCGGCGTTCTGCTTCATCGTTCGCTGGACCTCGCTGACTGCGATGCGGGCGCCCCGCATCTCCTGACGCAGACCACCGAGAGCTTGCCGCGCCTGTTGATCCTGTTTTTGGCGCTGGCGGCCCTGTTCCTGCACCGTGACCAGGGTCTGCTCGATCCGCGCCAACTGGCCGCTCATCGCGTCCAATTTGGCCCCCAGCGCGGGGGAGGGCGCCGACGGCGCGGCGGCTGGCCGGGTCGCTGGCGGCGCTGGTTTTCCGATCAGCGCTTGCCACCAGGCGCAACCCGGCGTCAACGCCAGGATCAGCGCCGGCGCGATCCAGGTTCTTAACTGCCTTCCGATTAACTTCATTAACTTCATCCGGCTTTTCCGGTCTACTTCCGCGGATACACGCCGTTTATTATACCGGGGCCGATTCATTGGCGCGGTATTTCCGCATGGCGGACTCCACGCCGCCCGAGAGGATTCATCTGATGCATGAACTTGACCTTGATCTTTCCCGACAGACCCCGTTTGGGGTGGATTTCAGCGGCGCTGAATTTGCCGACAACCCGGAGCCGCGCTGTCCCTGTGTCCTGCTGCTCGACAATTCCTGGTCGATGAACGGTCAGCCGATGGCCGAACTGAATCACGGGCTGGCCGCGTTTAAAGAGGAATTGCTGGCGGACAGTCTGGCCGCCAAGCGGGTTGAAATCGCGATTGTCACCTTTGGCCCGGTGCAGGTCGTGACCGAATTCCAGACCGCCGAGCAGTTCATTCCGCCGCCGCTGACCGCGCAAAAGGACACGCCAATGGGTCAGGCGATCATTCAGGGTCTGGACTTGCTGGATCAGCGCAAGGCGCTCTACCGGGAACATGGCATTCCGTTTTTCCGCCCCTGGGTGTTCCTGCTGACCGACGGCAGTCCGACCGATGACTGGAAAGTCGCGGCGGATGCGGTGCGGCTGGGCGAGGAGAAACGCGCCTTCGCCTTCTTCGCGGTGGGGGTGGACGAAGCCAATCTCGACATCCTGCAACAGATTTCGGTGCGCCGGCCGTTGCGGCTGAAAGGACTGCGCTTTCGTGAACTGTTCCAGTGGCTGTCAAACTCGATGCGCTCGGTGTCGCGCTCGATCCCGGGGACGGAGGTGCCGCTGGTCAATCCGGCCAGTCCTGACGGCTGGGCCTCGGTGTGAGCGGAGCCAGCGGCTGGCGCTATGTCGGCGCCAGCGTCCCCGGCGTGGCCCATCTGGCTGACCACATTGACTGTCAGGACGCCTGGGCGGCGCAACGGCTGGAGGCTGATTCGGTGCTGGTTCTGGCGGTCGCTGACGGGGCGGGCAGCGCCGCTGAGTCCCGCGCCGGGGCGGCGCTAACCTGTCAGACCCTGCTGACCGAATGTGTGGCCTGGCTATCCCGGTCGCCCGCGGGCGACTGGACGCCGGCGGTCGCACTATCGATGCTGCAACACATTCAGAACGTGTTGGCGCAGCAGGCGGCGCAACTCCAGCAGCCGGTTCGGGAATTAGCCTGCACCCTGCTGGGCGCAGTGCTGACGGTGGATCGGGCGCTGTTCCTGCAAGTCGGCGATGGCGCCATCGTGATCGGCGATGGCGCCGGTTATCGCCCGGTGTTCTGGCCGCAGGGCGGCGAATATCCCAATGAAACCCACTTTGTCACCGACCCGACCGCCGCCGCCCGGCTCGAATGCGTCATCCTGGCCGAACCGGTTGCTGAAGTCGCCTTGTTGACCGATGGGTTGCAGTCGCTGGCCCTGCACTATCACAGCCGGCAGGCGCATCTCCCCTTTTTCCGCCCGCTGTTTCAGCGGCTGCGCGACTATCCCGCTACCGGCGAGTCGGCGGAGCTGACGACGGCGCTGGAGCGGTTTCTGTCCAGCCCGGCGATTAACCAGCGCACCCATGATGACAAGACCCTGATTCTGGCGGTTCGCTTGCCGGCTGACCTCCCGCTGGCGGAAGCAGGGTTGGCGATTGAACCCCTGGCCAAGGTCGCCGATCCCCTTCACTCCGCCCCATCCATACTTCAGGAAGATGGCCCTGATGAGGCTGGTTAGCGGCGCCGATCATCCGGTGGAGCTGGGCAAGGAGCTGGGGCGCGGCGGTGAAGGCGCGGTTTACGAGATCGTGGGCCGGCCCGGTTTCGTCGCCAAGCGCTATCACCAGCCGGTGGACGCCGACAAGGCGCTGAAGCTGCAAGGCATGGCCCGCCAGGCCCACCCCAGCCTGCTGGCGATTGCCGCCTGGCCGGTGGATGTGTTGCGCGCTGGTTCGCACGGCCCGATCCAGGGTTTCATCATGCCCAGGGTCAGCGGCTATCAGGAGATTCACAGCCTCTATGGTCCCTCGCATCGCAAGCGCGCCTTTCCCCAAGCCGACTGGTCGTTTCTGGTGCACGCCGCCCGTAATCTGGCCAGCGCCTTCGAGACCATCCATGCCCGAGGTCATGTCATTGGCGATGTCAATCCCGGCAATGTGGTGGTGTCGGCCCAGGCGCTGGTCAAGCTGATCGACTGCGATTCGTTCCAGATTACCGTCGGTGAGCGGCTCTTTCTCTGTGAAGTCGGCGTGCCGCAGTTTACCGCCCCGGAGTTGCAGGAGCGGCCTTTTCGCGGCTTGCGGCGCAGCCCGGATCACGATGCGTTCGGCTTGGCGTTGCTCTGCTTCCACCTGCTGTTCATGGGTCGCCACCCATTCGCCGGACGCTACCGGGGCAAGGGCGACCTGCCGATTGAACGCGCCATTCGCGACTACCGCTTCGCCTTCGGCCAGCACGCCGCCGCCCAATCGATGGAGCCGCCGCCGCACACCCTGCCTTTTTCCGCGCTGCCCCGTCCGGTCGCGGGTTTGTTCGAGCAAGCGTTTGTCCCCCTGACTCCCGGCCAGCGCCGCCCGGCGCCCCGGGAATGGTTGCTGGCGCTGGAGCGGCTTAATCGCGAGCTGCGATCTTGCCGGCGCAACGCCCTGCATAAATATCCCGGTTCGTTGCCGGACTGTCCCTGGTGCGCCCTGGAGCAGGCCAGCGGGACGGTTTTTTTCGTGGCGCCGCGTCTGGCTGTAGTCAGTCCGGTCGCCGGTCATCCGGACTTTGATGTGGAGCGGGTCTGGAGCCAAATCATGGCGGTCGCTCCGCCCGGTGGTGAGGCGATGCCTCATCCGGAAGCGCCGACGCTGGTGACGGCAACCCCGCTGCCGGACGTGTTGCAGCGCGCCCAACACGATAACGCGCTCAAGGCGGCGGTCCTGGTCGGCATGGCTTTAGCGGCTTTGCTGATGCAGCCAGGACTGTTCTGGCTGTGGCCGCTATTGGCTGCCGCCGGCTGGTCGTTATTACGAAATCCGGTGGTGCGGCGTGAGTACCAGCGTCGTCGGCTAGCGCTGTTCGCCGCCCGCCGGGAACTGACCCGGTTGCGAGGCGAGTGGCGGGAACATGCCACCGAACAGCCGTTTCTGAACCGGTTGCAGGGTTTGCAAACCCTGCGCGACCGTTACCGGAGTCTGGCGGCGGATTTACAACGGGATTTGCAACAGTTGGACGCCGACCAGCGCCGGATGCAATTGCAGACGTTTCTGGAAGGCTTCTTTGTGGATGCCGCCCAACTTCCCGAAATCCGGGTGACGGACCGCATGGCGCTGGAATCCTATGGAATTGAGACCGCCGCCGACGTCACTCCCGAAGTCCTGCGGATGGTTCCGGGTTTTGGTCAGCGGCTGGGCCGGCAACGGACAGCGGCGCTGCTGGCGTGGCGTCAGACCCTGGAGCGGCAGTTCCGCTATGATCCTCGCCAGGGCGTCGATCCTGCTGCGATGGCGGATTTGCGCCAGCGTTACGCCCAGCGCCGGGCGCATCTTGAGCAGGAGCTTATGGCGGGCGGCGAAGAACTGGCTAAACTCAAAGCGGATATTCTCAAGCGCCGCGCCCAGATCAACATCGCCCTGATTCGTCAGGCCATGCTGGAGAGCCAAGCCCAAGCCGATCTGCGGGTGTTTTATCCCGGTCCTGGCGAGCTTTGGCGACGGCGCAACCGCAGCTAAGGTCGCGCACCCGGAGAGTTATCATGGGCAGACGCAACGAACATACCCGCGAGGAACTCCGCGAAATTGCGCTACGAGCCGCCGAGAGCCTAGTGGCCGCGCAGGGACTGGCCGGCTTGAGCGCCCGCAAGGTGGTGGGGCGCATCGGCTATACTGTGGGTAGCCTCTATATGGTGTTTCGCAGTCTTGATGAACTGATCCTGCAGACCAATGAGCGAACTCTGGACGCTCTGTACGAGAAACTGGCCGCAGCAGTGGCGGATCGGCCACCGCCGGGAGTGGCTATCCGGGCGCTGGCGCGGGCCTACATTGCCTTTGCGCTGACTGAAACCCCCCGCTGGCTGGCGATTTACCAGCACCGGTTGCCGGAAGGACAAATCGTGCCGGACTCGTTCAGTGAGAAGGTGGCGCGAATGTTTGAGCTGGTGCAGCGCGAGTTGGCGCTGCTGGCGCCTCGACGTTCCCCGGACGACATCGCCCTGGCCGCGCGCGCCCTGTGGAGTGGGGTTCACGGGGTTTGCATTCTGGGGTTTGATCGGAAGCTGGAGTCTGTCGGTGGTCGTTCGGTTGAGCAGGTTGCCGATTCACTGCTGGACAACTATCTGTCCGGATTTATCGACGCTGATTAAGAAAGCGCTGTCGATATCCGAAACCTGGCGCTGGAACGTTATCCGGTAATTTATATCATCATCAGATACCGCCATCCTCCCCGAAATTTCATCCGGGGAAAAATTGACAGACAGCAAAGATAGGCTTTACTTTGCAAAGTCAACCCGTGCAGTTAGGCCAACCCGCGCGGATACAGGGAATCAAGACTTTTACCAACCCGGTTTGGAATCAGCCAAACCAACACCCCAACCCTCTCACCACAAACTACGAAAATTTGAGGAAATACTGATGGCTCTTAAAGAAGTCGTAATTGTTAGCGCCGCACGGACCGCTATTGGCAAATTTATGGGCACCCTGAAAGATGTCTCAGCCCGTGAGTTGGCGATGACCGCCGCCAAAGGCGCGATTGAACGGTCTGGCGTTCCTGCTGACCAGATCGACGAAATCTGTATGGGTCAATTGTACGGCGGTATGCAGGGTTCGCTGCCGGCGCGGCAGGTTGGCAAGCGGGTTGGATTGCCGGATCGCAGCAGTGCGGTTTCCGTCAATCAGAACTGCACCTCCGGGATGCGCGCGCTGGAAATCGCCTGCCACAACATCATGCTGGGCCAGACTGAAATCGGGCTGGTGGTTGGTGTTGAGAGCATGACCAACGCCCCTTATCTGCTGCCCAAGGGCCGGATGGGCTATCGGATGGGCCAGGGCAACATCGAAGACAGCATGATTCACGATGGTCTGTTCGATGAGTTGGTGCCGGGTCACATGGCGATGACCGCCGAGAATGTCGCGGTCAAGTATGGCATTACCCGCCAGGAATGCGACGAACTGGCGTTGATCAGTCACTCACGCTGCACCGAGGCGACCAAGAACGGGACGTTCAAACGCGAGATCGTCCCGGTTGAACTCAAGTCCAAGAAAGGCTCGACTTTCTTCGATACCGACGAGAATTTCATCCCCGACGCCAGCATGGAGAAAATCGCCAAGCTGTCGCCGGCCTTCAAGAAAGACGGTGTGGTGACTGCGGCGAATGCCTCCAGCATCAATGACGGCGCCAGCGCGGTAGTGGTCATGTCGTTGGACAAAGCCAAGGAACTGGGCATCAAGCCGTTGATGAAGCTGGTCAGTATTTGCAATGCCGGCGTTGCTGCGGAAGTGATGGGTCTCGGTCCGGCGGCGGCGATTCCCAAGGCTCTCCAGCAGGCGGGTCTGAAGTTCACCGACATCGATTATTGGGAGGTCAACGAGGCGTTTGCCGCGCAGTGGCTGGGCGTAGGGCGGATGCTGAAGGAAGACCACAATATGATCCTGACTCCCGATAATTGCAATTTCAATGGTTCCGGGATTGCGCTAGGCCATCCGGTGGGTTCCACCGGTCTGCGGATCGTGGTGAGCCTGTACTACGAACTGGAGAAGCTGGGCAAGACCACGGGCGGCGCGTCGTTGTGCGTCGGCACCGGGCCAGCGATGGCTTCGCTGTGGACCCGCAATATCTAGGCTGAAGCGGGTTCAGGAAAGGCGGCCCAAGAGGGCCGCTTTTTAAATCCCCATTTTTATATCATCATCTATTATGACAGGACATCATCAATCTGATTTGATGTGGATACGCGCCCGGTATAATCCGCCGCCAACCCGCCACCGCCACCGGAGCATTCACTTTCATGCTGGACCCCAAACTGCTTAGAACCGAACTGGAACCGACCGCCGCCCGACTGGCTCGACGCGGCTACACCCTGGATGTCGAGTCAATCGGCGCGCTGGAAGTACAGCGCAAGACCCTGCAAGTCCGCACCCAGGATTTACAAAACGAACGTAACACCCGCTCCAAGGCGATTGGCCGGGCCAAGGCCAGCGGGCAAGACCTTCAACCTTTACTCAACGAGGTCGCGTCACTGGGGGATCAACTCAAGCAGGCGGGAAGTGAACTCGAAGTCGTGCAGACCCAGTTGCTCACGCTGCAACTGGGTATTCCCAACCTGCCGCATGACAGTACGCCCACCGGGCGCAACGAAACGGACAATCTTGAAATCCGCCGGTGGGGCGAGCCGCGCCATTTCGCATTTGAACCCCGCGATCACGTTGATTTGGGAGCGGAAGGCGGACTGGATTTTGAAGCTGCCGCCAAATTGACCGGGGCGCGATTTGCGGTCATTCAGGGCGGACTGGCCCGGCTGCACCGGGCGCTAACCCAATTCATGCTTGACCTGCATACCCAGGAACACGGCTACCGGGAAGTTTACGTCCCCTACCTGGTCAACGCCGACAGTTTGCGCGGCACCGGCCAATTGCCCAAATTCGAGGCGGATCTGTTCAAGATCAGCGGCGGTGAACTCAGCTATTACCTGATTCCCACTGCCGAAGTGCCCGTCACCAATCTAGTGCGCGACAGCATCATCGAAACGGATCGACTGCCGCTGCGCTATGTCGCTCACACACCCTGTTTCCGCAGCGAAGCCGGTTCCTATGGCAAGGATGTCCGCGGCATGATCCGTCAGCACCAGTTTGAAAAAGTGGAACTGGTGCAGATCGTTTCGCCGGAACGCTCCTACGCGGCGCTGGAGGAACTGACCGGCCACGCCGAAACCGTATTGCAGCGGCTGGAATTGCCGTACCGGGTCGTCACGCTCTGCACCGGCGACATCGGCTTCTCCTCAGCCAAAACCTACGACCTGGAAGTGTGGCTGCCCGGCCAGCAGAAATACCGGGAAATCTCCTCATGCAGTAACTTCGAAGATTTCCAGGCGCGGCGGCTGCAAGCGCGGTGGCGCAACCCGGTCACCGGCAAACCGGAACTGGCGCACACCCTGAACGGTTCCGGGTTGGCGGTCGGGCGGACGCTGGTCGCCGTGATGGAGAACTATCAGAATGAACGGGGGCGGATTGAGGTGCCGACCGCGCTCAAACCGTATCTGGGCGGACTGGACGTCGTCGTTCCAGACGGGCGTTGAGTCGCCAAAAGCGCAGATTCAGCAGGATCGCCGCCATGGTCAGGCCGGCGATCAAGCCCATCCATGGTCCATGGGGTCCCCAACCCCAGTGAACGCCCAGCAGCCAGGCCAGCGGAAAGGCAATCAACCAGTACGCCACCAGCACAATCAGCATTGGCCAGCGGGTATCCTGCAAGCCGCGCAACGCGCCCAGCGCGCCGACCTGCAATCCATCAGAAATCTGGAACAGCGCCGCCAGTTGCAGCAGCCCGGCAGCCACCGCAACCACTGCCGGGTCATCGGTATAGAAGCGGGCAATGGTCTGATGCCCGGTAAAAATCAGCACCGCCATGGCCGCCATGAACAGCCCGGATAAACCGATGCCGGTAAAACCGCTGAACCGGGCCGCGCTGGAATCGCCCCGGCCCAAGGCGTGACCCACCCGCACGGTTGTTGCCATGCTCAAGCCCAGCGGGATCATGAACGTCATACCCGCGACGTTCAGGGCGACCTGATGTGCAGCGGCGGCTACCGCGCCCAGCGTGCCTAACAGCAGAGCGACAGCGGCAAACACCGCCATTTCCAAAAACAGGCCAGCGCCAATCGGTAAGCCGAGCGCCAACAACGGGCGCATGATTCGCCAGTCCGGCCAATCCCAGCGCCGGAACAGATCGTAGGCGCGATAACGGCGATCCAACAGCAGAAACAACAGCATTCCGGCCAGCATGACCCACATGCCCAGAGCGGTCGCGATACCGCAACCCAACGCGCCCAGCGCCGGGAAACCCCAGTGACCGAAAATCAGCGCGTAGTTGGCGGCGATATTGACCAGTAATCCAGGCAGGCTGACCAGCAGGATCGGTCGAGTGCGGCCAATACCCTCACTGAACAGGCGCAGGGCCATACCGGCGAAAATCGGCCACATTCCCCATGACAAGGCGCGCAGATAATCATGGGCGACTGGAATAATTACCGGTTCAACGCCTACCGCCGTCAACAGCACGGTTGAGTAATGCAAGGCGGCAAAGCACAAGGCCCCGAGCGCCACCGCTAGCCAGAGGCTTTGGCGGACTACCGGCGCGATAGCGCCGGATTGGCCGGCGCCATGCAGGCGGGCTACCGTGGGACTGAGCGCCATCAGGATGCCCAAGGCGAACAGAAACAAGGTATGCCATAGCCCCGCTCCAATCGCGACCGCCGCCAGTTCGGTAGGTCCAACCCGGCCCATCATCACCGTATCGAAAAAGCCCATCGCCATCTGAATGACCTGAGTAGCCATCAGCGGCGCGCCGATATGGAGCAAAGCAGCACATTCAGCGCGGAGGCGGTTGAGACGGGATGACCGCGTCATCATGGTCGGTCACCGGCTAGTGCAACGCCGGCAACAGGGCGGGGCAGTGATAATATGCCGCCTCCAACACATCTTTCGCCATCCACTACAGGAACGAATACAACGATGATCGTCATTCTGGATTCCAGCATTACCGAACAGTCCGAGGAATATCGACAGACCTTTGAATACCTGTCTCGATTGCCCAATGTCACTATCCACGTTCACAACGTGCAGGGCGCCCAGAAGACGCTGACTGAAATTTACCTGATTGGCGATACCCACCAATTATCGATTGAAGATATCGGGATGCTGCCAGGGGTGGAGCGGGTGATTCGAGTATCGGAAGAATACCGGATTCTGGGCAGACATCGGGATGGACAGCGAGCCAGCGGGTTTGAATATAACGGGGTGCTATTTAGTCAGGATAATCTGAACGTGTTCGCCGGACTCTGCGCCGTCGATACCCCGGAACATGTGGAGCAAATGCTCAGGGCGCTGCGAGATCATGGTCAGGTGTGCACCCGGATGGGCGCGTACAAGCCCCGCACCAGTCCCTACGCCTTTCAGGGCCACGGCAAGGCGTGTTTGCCCTATGTTTTTGATCTGGCCGGAAAATATGGAATGAAAGTGATCGCAATGGAAGTGACGCACGAAAGCCATGTCGAAGAAATTCATGAGTGTTTGGAACAGGCGGGTCACCCGACAGGGGTGATGGTGCAGATCGGCACCCGCAACACCCAGAATTTCGAGTTGCTGAAAGCGGTTGGGCGACAGCAGGCGTTCCCAGTGCTGTTTAAACGCGGTTTTGGCATTACCCTCAATGAATCGCTGAACGCCGCCGAGTATCTGGCCAGCGAGGGCAATTCGCGGGTGGTGTTCTGCCTGCGCGGGGTGAAGACCAATATGGGCGATCCGCACCGCAACCTGGTGGATTTCAGCCAGACACCGGTATTGAAGCGGTTAACCCGAATGCCGGTGTGTGTGGATCCTTCGCATTCGGTGGGTTCCCGCGAGCGATCGCCGGACGGCATTTTTGATCTGATGCATGTCGCCGCACAGGGCGTCGTCGCCGGAGCGAACATGGTGCTGATTGACTTTCACCCGGAACCGGCCAAGGCGCTGGTGGACGGCCCGCAGGCCATGTTATTAAGCGAGCTGGGCTGGTTTCTGGAGGATGTGGCGCTAGCGCGGGAATGCTATGAAAAGCGTCAAGTACGGGCAGAACGGCAACGGGTGGGTTAAGAAACCAGGCGAAATTCTCTCGCGCTATGCGGTGTAAGGAGGGTATTTATAACATCATCTTCTTCTTTCCAATAAGACCCTCCTTGCCTGATTTAACCTCGCCGCCAAATAAGCAGAACCGCCATGATCCGGGTGCAAACGCTGCATCAAGCGGCGATACGCCTCTTGAATCTGCTCCTGACTGGCGTCCGACGACAAGCCCAGCACTTCATAAGCTTCGTCCCGATCCATCATCCTGCTACGAGCAGCGGTTCCAGTCGCAGCTTCGGCCTGCCGGAACCGCTCCCGCCAATCCGGATCGCCCTGCCGATCCAGATAAGCTTCCAGCACTGCAATCGATTGCGGATCAAGCTGACATTCCCGCCACAACGCCAACAGATCCGGAAAGGACAAATCCAGCAGCAAGCGCCCGGCAAAGCGCCCGGTCTGCACCACGCCCGACATCGCGCCTGTCGCATGATCCAGAGTCATCCGCAGAAAACGGGTTGTCACCTCTGACGCGCCGCCAGCACCCGGCGCCGACCCTGATGAAGGGGAGGGCAAAGACGGATTCAACCAACGCCACAGAAAAGGCGCCAGCACCGTCAGCAGCGGCAACGCCACCTCGGCGCCGCCGCGAACCGCCAACAGCAGCAGCACCGCGCTAACCCCAACAACAACAGCAATCCGCCGAATTTTCTGGCTCCAGCCCAGACGATGCAACTGGCGAAACAGAAAGTAAGCTCCGATCAGCGCGGCAAGCAGCAAAATCAGCCGAGGCAGCATGACAGAACCTCACCTCTGCCGGATCAACTGACGAACCAGTTCACCCTGCTGGCCAAGCGCCGCCAATGCTTGACGACCGCCAACAGCATACACAGCAACCGCTTTCAGCAACTCACGCAATTGCTGAGCGCTACCGGCATCAAAGGCGCAATACGCGCCATGCGTAAGCCGGGCAATTTCCCGGAAACCCCGCGCCGCCTCCGGATCACCGCCTTCCTGAAAGGCAAACACCGGCACTCCCAGCACACCTAATTCCCCAGCGACATGACACAACGGATCGATGGATTCCTCCAGACAATCGCCCACCAGCGCCAGCGCATTGATCCGATGCCGACGAGTTTCCTGAAGCGTGTGTTGCAACACCCGACCGATTTGGGTCAGACCGCCACGACATTGAACTCCAGTCATCCGCTGCTGCAATTGAGCGGAATCCGTCAACCACGGCTCCACCTGAAACTCACCATAACCCCGATACCAGACCAGTTGCAACGCCAATCCGCCCAGCGCCGCCACCGCTGCAAACATATCACCCTGTAACTGACAGGCGCGATCCCAAGTCGGTTGGCGACTGGCCGTAGCGTCCAGGGCAAAGATCAGTCGACCTCGGGATATTGCGAGAGCCGGTGTCCGCGCCACCTGCTTTAAAAACTCAGCCACCTCGGACGGACGGGAGGAGGCAGCAACGTCAAGCAGTTTCTTCACGGCGCGACCTTATTGCTGAAGAACATACAGACCCGGCGCATCGTCAACCGGATGCAAACCCTTATCGGGAGCGCCCAGCGTCGGCGGCGACACCTGATGTTCCGCCGAATGCTTGACCAGCCACGCCTGCCAGGCCGGCCACCACGAGCCTTGCTGTTTGGGTGTCGTAGCCTGCCAAGTGTCCGGATCGATATAGCGATCCTGATCGGTGCGGCCAGCCACCTGATAAGCCCGTCGGCCATGACCCGGCTCGCTGACAATCCCGGCATTGTGACCGCCGCTGGTAAGCAGGAAGGTCACTTCGTCAGCATCCGCCAGCAGGTTGATCTTGTACACCGACCGCCACGGCGCGACATGGTCCTGTTCAGTAGCGACGGTAAAGATCGGGGCGCGAATATCAGAGATCGCAATTGGTCGATCCTTGACCTTGTAATGACCAGTCGCCAATTCATTACCAAGAAAGATATGGCGCAAATATTCCGAGTGCATCCGGAATGGCATCCGGGTTTGGTCCGCATTCCAAGCCATCAAATCGTTGATCGGTTGCCGTTGACCGAGCAGATAGTCATACACCAGCCGCGACCAGATCAGATCATTGGAACGCAATAGCTGGAAGGCCCCGACCATCTGGCCGGCATCAAGATAGCCCTGATCCCACATCATGTCTTCCAGGAAAGCGACCTGACTTTCATTGATGAACAGCAGCAGTTCGCCGGCTTCGACAAAGTCGGTTTGGGCGGCGAACAGCGTCATGGTCTTAACGCGATGATCGCCATCACGCGCCATAGCCGCAGTCACAATCGTCAAGAGAGTGCCGCCAAGGCAGTAACCCACCGTATGAATCTTGCGCCCTGGCAGGATCATGGAAACTGCGTCCAGCGCGGCCATGACGCCCTGTTCCCGGTAATCATCCATCCCGGTGTCGCGATCCTCGGCAATAGGATTTTTCCAGGAGATGGTGAACACGGTATGGCCCTTCTCGACCAGATAACGAATCATCGAGTTGTGTGGGGACAGATCCAGAATGTAGTACTTCATAATCCAGGCCGGTACGATCAATATTGGCTCAGCATAGACCTGTGGGGTAGCGGGCTGGTACTGGATTAATTCGATGAGCGAGTTGCGAAACACTACCTTGCCGGGAGTAAGCGCCACATGACGTCCCACAACAAATTGTTCCTCGCCTTCATCCAGCCGTTTCCCGGCAATCAGTTTTTCCATGTCGGCCATAAAGTTGGCCCAGCCCCGCGTCAGGTTTTGCCCACCTTCCTCCATAGTGGCCCGAAGAATCTCCGGGTTGGTCAAGGGCGAGTTCGAGGGCGAAAACATGTCGAGAATTTGCCGGGTGACAAAGGACACAATGGCTTCGTTCTGCCGATTGACGCCCCGGGTATGGGTGGTCGCGTTGTACCACCATTGCTGGGTCAGCAGGAACGACTGATAAATCAGGTTATAAGGCCATTGCCGCCAGCCTTCACCATCAAAACGATGATCCTGGCGCAACGGTTCAATACAGGGCGGAGTCTCGGGATTCTGGCTGGATTTGAAGGCGTATAACGCCAGGCGAATCATCTTGCGCACGGCCTTTTCATTCAGCAGCGCCTGTTTGCCCGGCGCCATGCCCAAATGCATCAGCCAGTCAGAGTAAGCCATCGCCAGCACCGCCGGGGAAATGCCACCGGTGCCACGAGCCAGATTGGCGTTGACCATCCGATCAATCGTTTCGGGAATATGAGCGCCAAGCAGGGAACGCTCGATGCCATAAGCCCGATGCGCCGAAGAGCCTTGACCGGATCGGCTATGACCGGGATGGTGATGCGCGATTTTAGCCGGGGCAGGGGATGGATTAGCGGTGGGTGGTTGGGTTGCGGGAGTTGAGGTCGTTTCATTCGAGCTGGCCATAACGATGTACCTCCTGCGAGTCCATTTCAAACGTGTATCGCTTTTTTATACGGATAAACTGGATTGAACGCTATTCTACTGCCGAGTAATTATCAGAGGCTGATTTCCTGCCTCTGTTCCATTACTCATCACTTTACGGTTGCGCTCGATGCAGGCCAGCCGGTTGCAGAACGCGATATGGGCGCTGCATTTGACCGATTCAGTCTGCAATCCTGATCGGATAGCCCCGCAATGACGCTGACACAACGAGCCAACCGGTTATGCTGCGGTTGGCAATAGTGAAATACAATTTTTAATCCTACGCTCGGGAATGGTGGCATTTCACGTTGGCGAACACGCTATTCCCGGACATTTCTTGCTTTGACTTTCCAGTGCAGTAACTACCGACGGGGACTTAGCGATGACTGAAGAAGAACAGAACACCCGCGCCTTGATTGCCGCCTGCGCCAAGGAGGCCAGTGGCTATATTCTATCCTGCGCCGAGCAGGCCGGGCAGGATCGGCTCTCGTTTCTCATGAATGTGAGCACCGTGTTGGCCGCCTCGGCCTTGGCGGCCCAACCGCAAGACCAGTTAGCGGCAGCTTCGCAGCATATTCAACATGCTTTGGGGCTGGTGCATTGTCGGGAAGGTTGAATCGTTATCCGTCATTTCGGGTTCCCGCATTCGCGGGAATGACGGCAGGTGAGTTCAATGACTGGCCGTATTATCCCGAGCAACCGTTGCGCTATCGCGCCCAGCAGGGTGTCGGCGATGAAGCTGGAGCGGATGCCCAAATCCAGCAGGCGCGGGATGGTGATCAGAGCACCCATGATGTGCAGGGTGGAAAACACCAGATGGCCAATGACCCCGAAGACAACCACCAGACCCAGCAACAGAGAGCGGGGTAGCACGGACTTGCGCCAAGCCGCGATCTGCCGGGCGATCGCCTGGGCTTCCGCCTCGACGCTGGGTATGGATTTCTTTCGGGGCGGCGGAGACCGCCTGCTCAAGATGAGAGTGGGAGGATTGATCGGTCATGATCATCATCTTCAGGGTGTGCAGGGGAGCGTTCAAGGGACACGGGATCAGTCCGACCTGCGCCCGGTCCGGTAACGCTCCACTTTTGCTCAACCGTATAGGCTTGATTGGAAATCGCCTAACCGCGCCTCACTCCCGGAAATTGAACCGCCTTAATTGGCGCGTTCTATTTTCACCACCTTAATCATGTTCGCGCCGCCGATCACGCCAACCGGCATTCCGGCGGTGAACACCACAATCTCGCCTTCCTGAACCAGACTCTTGTTGAGCAGCAGGGCGGCAGCCGATTCGAGCAGTTCATCCACGGCGCTGACCGCGCCCAGTTGCAGCGGCGCTACGCCCCAGACCAGCGCCAGTTTGCGGAGCGTGGCTGGTTTTGGACTGAAGGCGATCAGCGGTTTCAGAGGTCGGAACTTGGCTAAACCGAGGACGCTGGCGCCGCTGTTGGTGAACACCACCAGATAGCGGGCGCAGACCTTGCTGGCCAGCTCTATGGTGGCGAAGTACACCGCGTCCTCGATCCGCAGGCAGGCATTGGCCAGCAATTCCTCCTGGGTCAGCACATTTTTACGCATCAGAGTCTTGAAGATATCGCTGGCTTCGACGCTCTGGGCGATGGCGGTCATCATCCGCACCGCTTCGACCGGGTATGCGCCGGCAGCGGTTTCCGCCGACAGCATCACCGCATCGGTCCCATCAAGAATAGCATTGGCGACATCATTGGCTTCGGCGCGGGTCGGACGAGGATTGGCAATCATCGACTCCAGCATCTGAGTGGCGGTGATCACCGGTTTGCCGACGATGTTGCATTGGCGGATGATGGTTTTCTGCATCAACGGCACGTCCTGCGGCGAGGTTTCTACGCCGAGATCGCCCCGCGCCACCATGATCGCGTCACTGACGGCAATGATGGCGCCGATCCGCTGAAACGCCTCCGGCTTCTCAATCTTGGCGATGATCGGCAGCTTGTGGCCATGGGTGGTCAGCATGACGTCGATCAGTTCCCTGATATCGTCGGCGTCGCGGACAAACGACAGCGCCACGTAGTCCAGTTCATGGTCGTAGGCGAACGCCAGATCCCGGCGATCCTTGGCGGTCATTGCGGAAATATTGAGCTTGATGTTGGGCAGATTGACGCCTTTATGCGGCTTCAAGCGGCCACCGTTGATGACGGTGGTGAATATGTCATGGCCGGCAAGCCGCTCGACCTTCAGTTCAAACAGGCCATCGTCAATCAGAATCCGGTCGCCGGGTTTCACTTCCTCGTGCAGGCTGCGGTGATCGATAGCGACCTTCTTCACTCCGTCATGGATGCCGCCGACCAGATCATCCGTCGTCAACACCAGCGTTTCAGCCGTCGCCACCTCCAGAAATTCCCCGGCCAGTGCGCCAAGGCGAATCTTGGGACCCTGTAAATCCTGGAAAATGGCGATGTGCCGGTTCAGCTTCTGCGCTGCGTCCCGCACCAACTGCACCGACCGCGCATGATCATCATGGCTGCCGTGGGAAAAGTTGAGCCGGATGACGTTCACGCCTTCCTGCAACAGTTTCTCGATGATTTCGGCGCGCTGGGAGCTGGGTCCCAGAGTGGCGACGATTTTGGTGCATTTCATCATTATGCTCCTTCAGGCTGATCCGTCGCCGCCAGTGCGCCGCAACGGCGGCCCTGGCCGGCGGTGCAACCGCGTCGGGTTATTCAGCATCGCCGGCGTTGGGAGGCGCTACTGAATAGCGGCGACACGCTTGCCGCAGAAAATCCATCTGTTGGCGAAAATGGTCGCACCCTGAACAGATCAGCAGATGGAGTTTGAGGGGCCATTGCTCCTTCAGTCGCAATTTGCGGTCCTGTGCTTCGGACAAAAGGCGCGTCGCTTGCTGGCAGGTCAACATATTGGATTCTCCGGGGTAAACCAGCGCTGCTCCAGGCACAGCCGAAGCCCCATGCGGGCGCGGTGCAGGATGACGTGACAGTGGCTGGGGGTTAAAGCCAATTCCAGACAGATGTCCGGGGTCTCCAGGCCAAGGAATTCGCGCATCATGAACACCCGTGCCGTATTTTCAGGCAGCCGGGTCAGACAGACTTCGAACACCACCCAGAATTGTTGTTGCGCGAAGGTTGCCTCCGGGTCGCCCCAATGCTGGGGACGATCCGCCGGGTTCCAATGTCGCCCCGGATTGAACAGCACCGCGAAATCATCCTCTTGCTCATCATCATCCGGGACCAGGCTGGTGATCGTCGCCGTGCGCTGGCGGCGGCGCAGAGTGTCTACGATCTTGTTTTTCAGAATCGCGAACACCCAGGTTTTTAACGCGGCCTGCCCTGCAAACCGATCCTGTCCACTCAGCGCCGCCGCCAGCGTTTCCTGAACGGCGTCTTCAGCGGCGGCCTGGTCACGAAGCTGCAATTCGGCAAAGCGGAGCAGGTCGCGCCGCAAGTCCGCCAGGAAGGACGGATCCCGTAACGCGTCGCCGGCTGGACTATCGTTTGCGCTCATCCCCTTCCTCTGATGGCAAGGGCCGACCCAATGCGGCCATGACGCTGAATCATGGCGTTACCAGAGGAAATGGGCAAGCGACTGGCGACTGGTCGGGTTCGATCTGACGGTCGCTCTGTCTTCAGCCGCGCCGCCAGGCATGAAAGCGTTCTACCCAGGTCAGCAGTTTTTCGGGGGCATGAGCCTTTTTCCAAACACCCGCGACGTATTTATTGGCTTCCGCCAGGGTCGGGTAGATATGAATCACGCCGAGGATTTTGTTCAGGCCGATACCGTGGCGCATGGCCAGCACATATTCCGCCAGCAGATCGCCGGCGTGTTCACCGGCGATCGTGACGCCGAGAATGCGATCCTTGCCGGGGACGGTCAGCACCTTGACGAACCCGTGGGCCTCGCCATCGGCAATCGCCCGATCCAGATCATCGAGGCCGTAGATGGATACTTCACAGGGAATGCCTTTTTCCTTCGCCTCCTGTTCATTCAGGCCGACCCGGGCGACTTCGGGATCGACAAAGGTTGACCAGGGAATCACTGAGTAATCAATCTTGAATTTCTTGAGCGGATCGAACAGGGCGTTGATCGCTGCGCACCACGCCTGATGTGCGGCGGTGTGAGTGAACTGGAATGGTCCGGCCACGTCCCCGGCGGCATAAATGTTGGGGTAGAGGGTTTGCAGATACTCGTTGGTTTCCACAGTGCGGGGCGCGGAAATCCCTAATTCCTCCAGTCCATAACCGCGGGTATTCGCTACCCGCCCGACAGCGACTAACACCGCATCAAAGGGAATCCGCACCTCCTGGCCTTCATGTTCAGCGATCAGCGTCTTCTCGCCGTTTTCCACCACGAACTGCTGAGCCTTGTGGTTGATGAGGACGTTGACGCCTTCTCTACGGAACCGCTCGGTCACTAACTCAGAAACTTCCGGGTCTTCGCGGATCAGGAGACGTGGGGCCATTTCGACCTGGGTCACCTGACTGCCAAGGCGGGCGAAGGTCTGGGTCAGTTCGGAGCCAATCGGTCCGCCGCCCAGCACCACCAGTCGCTTGGGCAACTCGCGCAGATTCCAGATGTTATCTGACGTGAGGTAGTCAAGATCGGTGAGTCCCGGAATCGGCGGAACGAACGGTCGAGCGCCAGCGGCAATGACGATGCTGCGGGTGGTCAGCGTTCGCGCGCCTTCGGCGGTAGAGATTTCCACCGACCACGGCGAAGTGATTTTGGCGGTTCCCTGCACCACATCCACGCCCAGAGCGATATAGCGCTCCACGGAATCATGCGGCGCGACTTCACGGATCACCCGCTGGACCCGCTCCATCACTTCGGCAAAGTCAAAATCGGCGGCGGCTTTACGAATCCCGAATTCCGCAGCGCGACGAATATGCGAGAGCAGTTTGGCGGAACGAATCAGCGCTTTGGACGGGACACAGCCGGTGTTCAGGCAGTCGCCGCCCATCCGGTGTTTCTCGATCAACGTGACCTTGGCCTTGACCGTTGCCGCAATGTAGGCCGTCACCAGCCCCGCTGAACCGCCGCCGATGACCACCAGATTGCGGTCAAACTGCGCTGGCTTGGACCATTTCGCATAGACGCGCCGCGCTTTTACGAGGGCGACGATTTTCCTGGCGATTAACGGGAAAATGCCTAGCAGCGCGAAGGACGCCAGCAATTCCGGCGACAAAATGCCTTTTAGCGAGTTAATTTGCGCCAGTTGAGTGCCCGCATTCACATAAACCAGAGTGCCGGCCAACATGCCGATCTGGCTAACCCAATAGAAAGTCCAGGCGCGGATCGGGGTCAGTCCCATGACCAGATTGATGACGAAGAACGGAAAAATGGGGATCAACCGGAGCGTGAACAGGTAGAAACCGCCTTCCTTCTCCACCCCGACATTAATCGCTTTCAGCTTGTCGCCCAATTTGCCCTGCACCCCGTCGCGCAGCACGAAGCGCGATGCCAGAAAGGCCAGCGTCGCGCCGATGGTGGAAGCAAAAGAGACCATAACCGTCCCCCACAACACACCGAAGATCGCTCCAGCAGCCAGGGTCATGATTGCTGCGCCCGGCAGCGACAGTCCGGTGACCGCGACATAAACCGCGAAGAAGATGCCCGCCGCCCGCATGGGCTGCGCAGCGCGCCAGGCGTCAATCGCCGCCTGCTGGCTTTTCACGAAGTCCAGGCTGAAAAAGCGGCCCAGATTAAAGGCGAAGAAGATGCCGACCAGGGTGGCGATAATGACTATGAGCAAGAGTTTACGAGGGTTCATCGGTAGTTCCCGACGGTTGCGGTTGATGCGTTGATGCGGATAACGGCGTGTACTTGCTCGATAGCATCGTCGGGATCGTGGACGATTTGATTGAAATAGGAACAGATGGGCCCTGAATGACGGGCATTGCGCGACGATCTTTCAGACGGATCGATAGCGGCGGGCGATTCCGTGATCGATGGCGAACACCCCTGGTCCCTTGGCGAGCAGGTACAACAGCACCGCCGCCCAAACTCCGTGAGTCGAATAAGCGCCGGGATAGACGAAGATCTGAATCACCAGCGTCATCCCGAGCAGGGCCAGGGCGGAGAAGCGGGTCGCCAAACCGAGCAGAATCAGGATCGGAAAGACATGTTCGGCGAACGCGGCCAGCGGCGCCGCGAGTTCCGGCGAAACCAGCGGCAACCGGTATTCGTCCTGGAACAGGACGACCGCCGATTCGGACAGTTTCGGAATGCCAAGGCTGAAATTGCCATCGATCAAATCAATCGTCAGACCTTCGATCTTGGTTTGCCCCGATTTCCAGAACACGGTAGCGATAGAAAATCGCCCGATCAGGGCAATGAGCGAATCAGGAATCCGCCCGAACCAGGCGATGGTTGACTCAATGAACAGCGCCCAGGGCGGGATCGGCGCCGCAGTTGACGGGGTGTGGCCGGTTGAACTCATGACGGGATTTCCGTGGGCAACGAGAAAGAAGACAGCGCACCGCAGCGTAACAACAGCGCCAGATGAGCGGTCAGGTCGAAATCCGGGTGGGCGGCGATCGCTAATCCTGCCGCTTCGCCGAGGGGTAATCCGGCGGCGAAACCGGCGATTAATACGTCGCCGCCCGGCGGCAGGGCGATGACTTGCACCGCCAGCCCGACGCGAATCACCAGCGCAATTTCCGGAAGGGCGGGATTGACGCTCGCCAGATCGCCGAGGCCCTGATGCGCGGCCCACAGCGCTACGATGGCGTAGCGTGAACTCAGTACGCCCAGTGACGGGTGGCAGGTCACTTGAAGCATCGGTAGTCGTTCCGGGTCAGCCAGCGCCTGGGCGATCTGTTCCGGGGTCAGCGGATCGGCGTCTGCGGCATGGAAGGCCCGGACCCGCAGCCGTTCCAGTCGCGCCACATCGGCCAGATAGGGGACAGTGGACGCCGGTTCAAACTGCGCGATAAAGGCGGGCAAGCCGTCGCCATACTCGACCAGTCGGGCGGATTGGGGCGGCGCCTGACGGACAAAGACGCCGGCCATCGCCCGGAAAAATTCTTCTCCCACCAGTTGTTGGGCGACCGGAAAGGCATCGGCCAGCGCATCGATCAGGGAGACGATGACATTGTTGCGGTAGACGGCAAAACGCCGGGCTGGATCTGAATGGTTCCAGGCGATCAGCCCATCCGGGCAGGGCGCATCGGGATCGAGCAGGGCGGTGGCGAATCGCCGTTGATCGCTCATGCGACAGCCTCCGCCCGGTCCTGCTGTGCGCATCCAAGCCATCGTTCAGCGCATTGCGCTTCGGCGAGCAAAACCGCCAGCGTCGGGATGTTGTGGTCGCGTTCGATCAGGGTCGGCGTCGGGCCGAGCCGTTCCAAGGTGAAGGCGTATAAATCCCATACGGCGGCGGCGATGGGCGCGCCGTGCGTGTCGATCAGCAGTGGTGCGCCCGCAGCATCCTGGTCTTCAGCGAACCCAGCCAGATGAATTTCCCCGACGGCGGCCAGCGGCAGGGCGGCGATATAGCCGTGCGGATCACGGTGATGATTGATGGCGGAGACATAGGCGTTATTTACGTCGAGCAGCAGCCCGCAGCCGGTGCGGCGCACGATCTCGGTAATAAAGGTCGCTTCATCCAGCGTAGACGCGGCGAATTCAATATACGTGGCCGGATTTTCCAGCAGGATGCGGCGCTGCAAATGGTCCTGAGTTTGATCGAGGTGATCGCAGACGCGGTTCAGGGTGGGCAGGTCATACGGTAGCGGTAACAGGTCGTTGAAAAAATGGCTGTTATGGGTTGACCAGGCCAGATGTTCGGAGAAGGACTGTGGTTGGTAGCGGTCGAGCAAGGCCGCCAGCCGGTCAAGATGAGCGGTGTCCAGCGGCTCATCCGCGCCGATAGAGAGTCCCACCCCGTGAATCGACAGTGGATAGCGGTCACGGATGCGGCGCAAATAATGATGAAACGGGCCGCCAGCGACCAGATAGTTTTCAGCGTGTATCTCGAAGAAACCGAGATCCGGGCTGGTCGCCAGGATCTCGGCGAAGTGCTGGGGTTTGAGGCCAAGGCCCGCCCGGTTGGGCAGGCGGTGGCGAGGTTGCGGGTTCGGGGCGCCGGGCGTTGCGTGGGTAAAGAGAGATGGCGTTGTCATTGCGGGCGCCCCGTCCAGTCAGATGGTTACGCTCAGGATTTCTTTTCTGCGAACGCGGCTAATTGACCATGACCGGTCGGCGAGGTCGGCGAGGCGGTCTTTTCACAACTGCCCTTGGGGACGTTCTTCCAGGCGCCGCCTTGGTAATCCACTTTGGAGGTGCCGGCACAGGTCGTGCCTGGCCCGGCGGCGCAGTCATTCTTGCCTTTCAGGGCGACGCCGAAGCATTTTTCCATTTCCGCCCCAACGGCGGGGGCAGTGCTCAGCGTCAGCGCCGAACCTAAAGCCAAAGCCAGCGCCGCAGCGGACAGGGTGGTCGAAGTCAGGGTGTTGCTCATGGGCGATTCCTCATCGTCAGTCGTGGGTCAAACTCAAGGGCGATCCTCCGGCAGTGGGAGGAGCAGGGGTTAAACGCGCCAGCATTGTTGCGTTCAATGCAGGTTAGTCGCAGCCACCCGGCGTTTCTTACAGCGGCAGTGAAAAAAAGTGGATTTTTGATCAATGGCAAGCGATTCAATCAGATCGCTGGCTGGCGGCAATGGGCAGATCACTGGTGATTTCGAGTGTGGGTTAGCGCGCTGGTCGCCTGCAAAATGACCCACAGGGGGAAGTCATACCCTCACGCCGCCAGCGCCCCGCCGCAACTGCTGCCCTGGCCGGCGGTGCAGCCGTAGCAGTGATCGGCGACCCGCACCTGAGCGCCGGTCAAGTCACGGTCCAGCAGATCGGCCAGATGGGTGTGACCGGGGCCATTCGCGCCCAGGGGCAGTTTCAGCATCTGGTTAAAGTCGCAATCGTAGACGTAGCCTCGCCAGTCCACCGAAATCAGGTTGCGGCACATCACTGCGTCCAGATTCTCGTTGCGATGAGCCGCTTTGAGCAAGTCCATGTAGGGCGCGAATTGCCCTTTGGAGAGGAGTTGACTGCCAAAACGCTGGATCGGCATGTTGGCGAGGGCGAACAGGTGGTTGAACACGATCCCGTAACGGGTCGCTAACTCCTGCTGGTAAGCGGCTTCCAGCCCCACTTGATCGGGGGGCAGGCTTGGCCCGAGCGGGTTGTACACCAGATTCAGCATCAGGTTGCCGCCGGGCTGGCCGTAGCCGTGGGTGTTGAGTTGCCGCAAGCCGGCTAGACTGGACTCGAACACGCCTTTGCCGCGCTGTTGATCGACATTTTCCTCCAGATAGCAGGGGAGGGAGGCGGTAATTTCAACCTGCTGATCGGCCAGGAACGCGGCCAGATCGGTTTGACCGGGTTCGTTGAGGATGGTCAGGTTGCAGCGGTCGATGACGTGGACGCCTTGACTTCGGGCGCGGACCACCAGGTGGCGGAAGTGCGGATTCAGTTCAGGAGCGCCGCCGGTCAGGTCCAGCGTCGCCACCCGGCGCAAGGTCAGGTAACGCAGCAGCAGATCTACGGTTTCGCCGCTCATCTCTTCGGTGCGCTGGGGACTGGCGGCAACATGACAATGGGTGCAGGACTGGTTGCAGCGATAGCCGAGGTTGGCTTGCAAAGTGTCGATGCGGGCGCGGTAAACCGTGGGAAAGTCGGTTTTCACCAGCAGGGGAAAGGTGTCGCGCATGGCGGTTCTCTCGCAAAGGGAATTTCCCCTTGGTCGGGGAAGGGAATGAATCCTTACAGATCAGCGCGAAGGTTCAATTCGGCGCGTGCCACGGTTATTTAGTCAACCAACATTTCCGGAGGGCCGGGTTTAATCCGCCTACGCCATCATCCGGTCCAGCTTGGGCGCCCAGCCCGCTTCACGGGCGATCGACACTGAGGGAAACTGTTTTCACATGGAACTATATCTATCCAAGATTCTGCCGATCTTCGTCTACCCGGTCGGCCTGACGCTCTGTCTGGCCTTGTTTGCCGGACTATGCAGCTGGTGGCGCTGGCGGCGGTTGGCCCGATTCAGCCTCTTTCTGGCGGTCGCCATCCTCTGGATCGCCGCTACTCCCGCCGTTGGCGAATTTCTCTATCGTCAGCTTGAACGCCAATATCCGCCTCTCGCCATCGCCGACACCCCGGTCGCCGATGCCGTCATTCTGCTCGGCGGCGTCCTGCGCCCACCACTTTTTCCACGACAGACTGCTGATCTGAACGACGCCATTGACCGGGTGGTTCAGGCCGCCCGGTTATACCGTGCTGGCAAAGTGCAATGGATTCTCATCGCTGCGGGTAACTTGCCCTGGAGCCGCGCTTCCCGGAGCGAGGCCGAATGGATCGCCGATCTGCTGATCGAATGGGGCATCCCCCGCACCGCGTTGTTGCTCGATACCGCCAGCCGCAACACGGCCGAGAACGCTACCTATGCTCGAGCGCTGATGCTCCAGCACGGTCTACGCACCGGTCTGCTGGTGACCTCGGCGGGACACATGCCTCGGGCGCTGGCGCTTTTTCAGGCGGTCGGAATCGACGTGACGCCCTGCGCAACAGACCTGCGAGCTGCTGGCGACCAGCAAGGAACCGTGTTTTATTGGTTGCCCGATGTCACCGCTCTGGAGCTGACCACGCTGGCTATCCGGGAATGGCTTGGGATCATGGTCAACCGCTTTCGAGCGGCGAGATGAAACATCGCTATAACGCCCAAAATGATTAGATTTTGGATAGCCATGATTAGCCTCCAGACTTCACTGTCTTCTCCGAAGCCTGCGATGCCATGATGCGGTTTTCCGCCGCCAGCCATAAATCCAGTGCGGACTGGTGCTGACTTTCCGCCGTTTCCCACAGGTGGTAGGCGGTCTTGCGGATTTGTTCCAGGTAATCCGCTGGTGAGAAGGTTTCAAAGGTTTTGGCCAGCGCTTCTTCTCGGCCAAGGTAGGCGCCGGCGGCGCGCGCTGCTGATTCGGTCAGCAGGCGCAAATGCTTTTCCGCCGCCAGCCAGAAATCCATCGAGCGATCGCGCTGTTCCGTGCTGGCGGACCACATGCAGCGGGCCAGTTCGCGGACGCGATAGACGTAAAGCGCGCGCAGCGCCGGGGGCCAGGCCGTCGCCGTTTCAACCACGGCCGCGGTGGCCGCATTCGTTTGACGGACCGAGTTGGCCGTGATCTCGATGATCATCTGCTCAGCCATCACCCAGAAATCGAGGGCTGTTTGACCAAAGTCGCGCCCAGCCGTCCGCCAGAGGTCATAGGCCAAATGGCGGATATCCTGTTCCAGATCGTTTTCCATAGAACGGTGATCCTGTTTGTGCGTTTTGCCGGGATTAATGCGCCTCACTGCCCATCGCGGAAGTGCTTCACTTCCATTTCCGCCGCGCCGGGGTCGGACGTGTAGAAGTAGGTTTTGCCTTCGAAGACGAACTGGGTATTGCCTTCCGAGGTGCTGAAAGTCGCTGGCTGAACTTTCATGCCTTCGAAGGTCACGTTGACGCGCTTGCCGCCGCGCCAGTTTAAAGTGATGTTCTGGTCCGGGTAATGGACGACGGTCTTGCCCGAACCGCCGGGTGCGGGAACGCTGTCGGACGCGCTGTTGACCTGGCAATCCGCCTCCGGCGCTTTGACGAGGGACTGATAGCGACCATCGGCAGTCTGCACAATGACGCACTGTCCAGTACGGGTATGACGCCAGTTCGTATAACTGGCGCCGCCCGATTTTTCGCCCTTGATAAACTGATAGCCGCGCTTCTGGAGCGTTTGTTCACCGCTGCTGCCTTTGGCTCCAACCAGGTCCTGCAAGCCGGGGGCAGGGTCTTGAGCTTGGGCGGCTTGCGCCAGAAGGAAAACAGCGGCGAGCGCTCCGGTAAAATAGCCGATGACAGGATGCTTCATGGGGTGCGAACTTCGGATCAATAGGTTGAGCGATTGGGAAAAAAAGCAGGGCTAGGCCAGTCGGACAAGTGGTAAAGATCAATGAGCATTGCGCCTTGGCTTTCGGATCGACGGTATTGGGTGGGGTTTGCATAATCTTATTTAAGTAGGCCAAAACCATGGTGTCTACAAAGGCATGTAACCGTTACTTCAGGATGGCGCTGTTCCGGGAGACTGCCTAACGCGCCCTGATCCTGGCGCTGGTGACGCACTGCGTGGAGGGCTTACGGAAGGCGGGGCTCAATACATCAATCTTGCCGATCGGGTGCGGCTTCTGGATCAAGCCGGGTTGACCGGAGCATCCAGGGGGATGGACGCAGCGAACATGGTTACTGAGCGTTCTACAAACTGCTGCCAGGGAACGATATGGATGTCGTCGGTACGGTAGGTGTGCTGCCCACGGTAAATGACGGATAGCGGCACATCGGGATGCTCGCTGCGGAAAGCGCGCAAACCGGAAAAGTCGGAGCCGCCCACCTCAGCGGCAGACTTGAATTCATGATGCAAGAATGTAAGACGTTCCTGCAACGTCTTCAATAAACCAGTGGTTGACGAGTCGGATCGCCCGCAAAATCCCCTCCTCTAAATTTTCCTGTGATCATCCAGGTGGGGAAGATTTGAATCACGGATAGCCACGGATGACGCGGATTTCACGGATTTTTCTGTGTCATCCAGTCATCCCATGGATAACGCCGCCTTCACCCCTTGAGCCGATGCCGTTCCATATTTTCATGCCACTCCTTCTCCTCGGCGTGGAGATACAGGCCGGTGGTGTCGATGCGGGCGTGGCGGGCGTTGCGTTGCAGGAATTGGAGGTTGATCCCGGCGTCGGCTTGGTGGGTGATGCTGGTGTGGCGGAACCAGTGGGTCGAGGCCCGCCGCAACTTTTCGGCCTGGTGCGGATCGTCCGCTTGCAACCGGGCTGCGCCTTTGGCGACCAGCATTTTGACAATCCGGTAAATCATGTTGTCGCCAATTCCGGTGGCGCCTTTCAGATTCAACACCAGCGGAATGGTCTCGTCCGGGGCCGGCAGCGGCGGCAGACCGTGGAAGCGCCGGTACTCGCGCAGCGCTTCCAACATGTCCTGATTGACCGGGACCCGCGCTTCTTTTTGGCCCTTGCCGGTGACTTGCCACCACCAGCGCCCGCGCACCTGCACAAAGCTGCTCATGGTATGGCCAGCCACTTCGCTGACCCGTGGGCCAAGCAGGTACAGCAGGGCGACCAGATAGCGGGCGCGGGCGTAGTGCTGGCAAGCCCGTTCCGTGTCACGGGGCAGATCTTCAATGGCGGCGAGCAGAGCTTGCCATTGATCCTGTTCAAGAAAGCGTTCAATTTCACGCAAAGGTTGATGACCCCGGCTGCGGCGGCGGGCCAGCGCCAGCGGGTTGCCGGCCAGATAGCCGGCCTTAACCAGATAATTGAACAGGGCGTTGATGATCAGCAGCGCCATTTTGCAACTGGCGGGACTGAGCGGCCCCATGAACGGTCGCCACCGGCCGCTGAACCGGGGCGCTTTAGGGCCGCACCAGCGGTCGCGGGGCTGCGGGTTGGCGAGAAAGGCTTCATAGCGCAGGCAGTCTTCGCGGGTCAGGCTCGACAGCGGTTTGCCGCGCTCCATGATCGCCCACAGCAATAACCGTTCAGCTTCCTTACGGTAAGTTCGCAAGGTTTGCGGCGAATCGTGGAACTCGGCCAGCCAGGTTTGCACGGCGTCCAGATCGTTGCTGGCCGCCAGTTGGCAGACTACTTCCGGCCCGGCCCGGTTGCCGCCGGTGCGGCCATCCAGATCTTCGGGCAGGCGCAGGCGTTCCAACGGCAGGGGCGGAGAGTGCGGAGCGATGGAGATCAGGGAGGGAGTCAGGGTGGGCATGGCGGCATCACTTTTCTCGCGAAATCAGGAACGATGACAATGACTAGCAAGCGCTATCGAAAAGATCATAGCTTCGACTATCGGCTATTATTGCGCGGGTATGGGTTGAGCCGGCGATCTGGCGGGCTGACGCCTCGAACCGTAAACAGAGTGGGGAGCGCGTAATGGCGGCGATTGATGCACAAGTCAGTACCGGGCTGGCAGGGCTGGACCGGGTGTTCCGGGGGGTCATGGCCGGCGACAACATCGTTTGGCAGGTCGATAGCATTGAGGATTACCGGCCGCTGGTTGAACCCTTTTGTCAGTATGCCCGCGATAAGGGCCGGCGGCTGGTCTATTTCCACTTTGCCCGCCATGCGGCGCTGGTCCTGGAAGGGCCGGGGGTGGAGATTCATACTCTGGACCCCGGCGAGGGCTTTGAACCGTTCCTTACCGCCATTCACAAGACCATCGAACTGACCGGGCGCGGCGCTTATTACATCTTTGATGGACTGTCGGATCTGGTGGCGGACTGGTACAGCGATCAGATGCTCGGCAATTTTTTCATGCTGACCTGTCCGTACCTGTACGACCTGGAAACGGTGGCCTATTTCGCGCTGGTGCGCGGTCATCATTCCTTCCATGCGACCGCGCCGATTCTCGACACCACGCAGTTATTCAATGATGTCTATCGGCATCACGGCGAGTTGTACGTCCGGCCATTGAAAGTGCAGCAGCGTTATTCGCCCACCATGCACATGCTCCATGTCTGGCGCGGCGAAGAGTTTCTGCCAGTCACCGACAGCGCCACCATTGCCGAGATTTTGACCCTGACCCCATGGACCGGATTGAAAACCAATGATCCACGGCTGGACATCTGGAACCGGACCTTTCTGGAAGTGGAAGAGGTGCTGGAGGCGCAGCGCGATAATGTCCATTGCGCCGAACCGGCGCACAGGCTGTTGCAGCACACCTTGCGAATGATGGTGTCGCGGGATGACCGGGTGATCCGGCTGGCCGAGCAGTACTTGTCGTTGACCGATATTCTGGCGATCAAGCGGCGGATGATCGGCGCCGGCCTGATCGGCGGCAAGGCGGTGGGGGTCTTGCTGGCGCGGGCGATCCTGAAAAAAAACCTGCCGCGCTGGAATGATTTGCTGGAGATCCACGATTCGTTTTTCATCGGTTCGGACGTGTTCTACACCTTTCTGGTCCACAACGGCTGCTGGTGGGTGCGGGACAAGCAGAAGCATCCCGCCACCTTTCTGGACGGGGCCGAGACGGCGCGGCGGCGGATTCTGCGCGGCGATTTCCCCGATGACACCTTGCAACAGTTCTCGGACATGCTGGATTACTTCGGCCAGTCGCCAATGATCGTCCGCTCCAGCAGTTTGCTGGAGGACGACTTCGGCAATGCCTTCGCCGGCAAGTACGACAGCGTGTTCTGCGTCAATCAGGGGCCACGGGAAAAGCGGCTGGAAGACTTGCTCTCGGCGGTGCGAACCATTTACGCCAGCACCATGAGCGAGCGGGCGCTGATGTACCGGGCGCGGCGCGGGATTCTGGATCGCGATGAACAGATGGGTTTGCTGGTGCAGCGGGTGTCGGGGGTGCAACAGAGCAATCTGTTCTATCCGCATGTGGCCGGAGTGGCGTTGTCGTTTAACCCCTATGCCTGGAGCGAGCAGATTGATCCGACGATGGGGATGGTGCGGCTGGTGATGGGCCTGGGAACGCGGGCGGTGGATCGATCGGATGACGATTACACCCGGGTGGTGTCGTTGAGCGACCCGGAACGGCGCCCGGAGAGCAATTTCGATAGCGTGCGTCAGTATGCGCAGAAGCGGATCGATGTTCTTGATCTGGAACATAACCAATTGGCTACCTACGCCTTTACCGAGGTCGCCAAACTCAGTCCGGACCTGCCACTGGCGATGGTCGCCACCGTGGATGATGCGCTGGAGCAGCGGGCGCGGGGGATGAAAGAGGTGTTTCCGTGGGTGCTGACCTTTGAGCAGTTGTTGCGGAACACGCCGTTTGTGGCGGATCTGCGGGAAATGCTCAAGACCCTGCAACACGCCTACGATTACCCGGTGGATGTCGAATTCACCGCCAACTTCATTGATGACCACCGCTACAAGATCGATCTGGTGCAGTGTCGTCCGTTCCAGGTCCACGAAGCAGGCACGATTCCCAATCCGCCCACGCCTCTTGATCCGCAGCGGCTGGTGCTGGAGGCGCATGGGGCGGTGATCGGCCATAGCCGGATTGGCACGGTGGATCGGCTGGTTTATGTGGTTCCAGGAGTCTATGGGCAGTTGCCGCTGAATGATCGCCATCAAATCGCCCGATTGATCGGCCAGATCACCCGGTTGCGCAGTCCCGATGCGGCTAACGCGCTGTTGCTGATTGGGCCGGGGCGGTGGGGAACGACTTCACCGGAACTGGGTGTGCCGGTGCGATTCGCTGAAATTAGCAGTGCGGCGGCGCTGTGCGAGATCGTGACCCGGCGCGAGGGGTTGGCGCCGGATGTGTCGCTGGGAACCCATTTTTTCAGTGATTTGGTCGAGACTGACATTCTGTATCTGGCGATTTTCCCGCAGCGGCAGGACAACCAGCTTAATGAGGCCTTTTTCGATCAGCAGCCCAATCGGCTGGCGGAGTTGTTGCCGAACGCAGCCGAGTGGGCCGATTGTGTGCGGGTTATTGATCTGCCGAATGCCGCGCATCCGATGGTGCTGCGCTTGAATGCGAATACCTTGGAACAGCGGGTGTGCTGTTATCTGGAAGCGGTGGGAACAGCTGAGGAGGCTTGATCGCCTGGTTGATGCGGAGGCGGAAACCCGGTTGCGGCGAGCGGTAGGCATTCGGGTAATAGTCGCTGACGGGCGCTCTTAACATTCTTTGTGGAGTTTTCATTATGGGACAACCACTCCGTAAACCGCTTGGATTCACTTATGCCGATGTTCTCACCTGGCCGGAAGACGAACGCTGGGAATTGATTGACGGCGAGGCTTATGCGATGTCCGCGCCCGGTCGCGTTCATCAGACGGTGGTCGGTGAGG
>JAJHPN010000306.1 GCA_020890855.1 Candidatus Contendibacter sp.
GCGAAACGGTGCTTGGCCATCGTCCAGAGCGGTTGTTCCAGTTCGCACACCGCAAAAGAGCACCACTGGTTATAGCGGGCGCGTTCCGGGGAACCGAATGGCGGGGTGAGACCGCTGGCGGGAAAAGCATCGCCGATATAGGTGCAAATCGCCGACGACTCGGTCAGCACCAGATCGCCATCGGCCAGGGCCGGCACCTTGCCGCCAGGATTCAGCGCCAGATAAGCGGGTTGCCGACCTTCACCAGCAAACAGGTCCACCTTTTGATATTCATACTCGGCGCCGACTTCCTCCAGCGCCCAGACAACGCGAGTAGAACGCGTGTGGGGACAGCCATAAACCTTGAACATGCGAGTCTCTCCTGTGGTGGAAAAAGCGGCGCCAATATCGGGTGCTCGGCAACAGGGGGCAGATAGGATTTTGATTTTCGCCGCATCGAAGAATTCATCATGTTATTTAAGTATAGCCGCTATGCTCCAGTGGAATTGCCGGCCCGGCTGACTTTTGATCTTTAACTTGCAACCTTTAGAACCTCTAAAATCGCCATGCTCGCCACCTGCCCTGCTTTGCTTCTCGCCGCCCCGGCCTCCGGCCAGGGTAAAACCACGATTACTGCTGGCCTGGCCCGCTATCACCGCAACCAGGGCCGCACGGTCCGGGTATTCAAGGTTGGCCCGGACTTTCTCGATCCGATGATTCTGGCGAGGGCCTCCGGGCAACCGGTCTATCAGCTGGATTTGTGGATGGTCGGCGCACAGGCCTGCAAGGCGCTGTTATATCAGGCGGCGCAGGAAGCTGATTTAATCCTGATTGAAGGCGTGATGGGGCTTTTCGATGGAACCCCTTCCAGCGCTGATCTGGCCGGGTTGTTCGGCGTCCCGGTGCTGGCGCTTATCAACGCCCATGCGATGGCGCAAACCTTCGGCGCAGTGGCTTATGGCCTGGCGCACTACCGGCCCGGTTTGCCCTTCGCCGGCGTGCTGGCCAACCGGGCAGCCGGACCGGGCCACGCCGAATTGCTGGCCGAAAGCCTGCCGCCAGAACTTCGCTATTATGGCTGGTTGCCGCGCGACGGGGAAATTACTTTGCCTGACCGCCACTTGGGATTGGTGCAAGCAACGGAAATCGCCGATTTGGAAGCCCGGTTGGACGCCGTCGCCCGGTTAATCGCCAACACCGGTCTGGCGGAATTACCGCCCCCGGTGGCCTTCCCCGCCGCAATGATGGAACCGTTGCCGCCGTTGTTGCGGGGCGTTCGGATCGGCATCGCCTGCGACACCGCATTGGCGTTTCTGTACCCGGCCAATCTGGATACGCTGCGAGCGCTGGGCGCAGAACTGGTGTTTTTCTCACCGCTGAATGACAGCGATTTGCCGGAGGTGGATAGCGTTTATCTGCCGGGCGGCTACCCGGAACTGCATCTGGACGCACTGGCGGCTAATCAACCCCTGCGTGAGGCGTTGCGCCGGCATCATCAAGCGGGCAAGCCAATGTATGCCGAATGTGGCGGTCTGCTGTACCTGCTGGAATCGCTGGCGGATAAAGAAGGTCACCGGGCGGCGATGCTGGGGTTGTTGCCGGGTCATGCGGCGTTGCAGGCCAAGCTGGCGGGATTGGGGATGCAATCCGTGCTATTGCCGGAGGGAGAACTGCGCGGTCATACCTTCCATCATTCCCGACTGGAGACGCCGCTGCAACCTTTGGCCTACGGTCGCCGCCAGCGCGACGGCAAACCGGGCGAGGCGGTGTATCGGGTCGGGCGGCTGACCGCTTCGTATCTGCATCTGTACTTCGCCAGCAATCCAGTGGCGGCGGCGCGGCTGTTTGCGGATGGCAATGGGGTGAACCAATAATCTTCCAAAAGGCGGATGGCGGGCATGAAACAAGTGACATATGTCTACTTGATGAGCATTACTCACTGGACGATCGGGATTTGGTATAATTTTCCAAATCAGTGACATGCAGTTTCTGGAAAACTCAAAATTGATTCAGGGATCAACCGTCAGTCTAACCACGACTCAAAGGTGGTTGCCCGATGAACTTTAAGCGGTTCCTGAAACGGATCGGGACTCCAGCAGCGATAGGCGTCCGTCTCCGGCCGCTGCTGACTTGGCCGTTTCTCTTGCTCACCGCGGTCATCGTTGCCTTGGCGCTGGCAGGTATGCGCTACACCTTCCATCAGCAGCAGGACAAGGAGATCGCCCG
>JAJHPN010000451.1 GCA_020890855.1 Candidatus Contendibacter sp.
ACCCAGCAACAGCAGGGGGAAACCGGCCCAGCGATCCGCCCGGACGAAACCCTCCGCCAGCAACGGTCCCACCATCAAACCGAGTCCCAGCAGGGTGTGCAGGGCGACCACCGCCGCCGGCGCGTGGCGGGGAAAGAATCGGGGCGGATAGCTGTTCAGCGGCGCGCCGCCCAGCCCGAAGCTGAATCCCAGCAGCGCCGTGCCCGCCAGAATGGTCGGGAACGCCAGCGTCGGCATCACCCAGACGCTCGCCGCCAAGGCCAGTTGCGATAGTCCATTGCCCGCCGCCGTTAACCATAGCAGGGGTTGCAGACCCAGCCGTCGGGCCAGGGTTCCGCCCGCCACCGCGCCTAACACCGCCAGCGCGACCTGTGGCAGGAAGATGGCTCCGTACTGGGCGTCGGTGAAACCGTGCATCTGTTTCAACACAGCGCTGCTGGCGGGGAAGCTGACCAGCGTCAAACCTTGCAGAAAGGCGATGAGATACACGGCGATCAGCGCGGGTTTGTTCACGACCGTTTGCTTCAGCATGGCGATGCTCCCTATTCGCGCCCGCCAGTAATCAACCGGGTGCCGCGCTTGAAGGTGAGGTAGGCCCAGAACCACTCAATAGCCACGGATAGCCGCTTGCGCGTATCCACCAGAAACAGCAGGTGCGCGACGCCCCACAGCCACCAGGCCAGCGCGCCGCTCAGCTGGAACGGGCCGATGTCCACGACAGCCGCCTGCCGGCCAATTGTGGCGAGATTGCCCATGTGGCGGTAACGGAACGGCGGTGGCGACGCACGACCCTCCAGACGGGCCTTGATGGCGCGGGCGACATAAGCGCCCTGCTGCTTGGCTGCCGGCGCCAATCCCGGCGTCGGGTTGCCGTCCCAGGCTGCGCTCAAGGTGGTGTCGCCGACGGCGAACACGTTGGGCCAGCCCGGCGCGGTCAGGTCCGGTCCCACCTTGAGCCGACCGACGGCGTCGGCTTCGCCCTGAAGCCACTGGGCGGCGGGCGAGGCCATCACCCCCGCCGCCCAGAACACGGTGCGCGCGCCGATCCGCTGACCGGACACCAGTACGCCGTCGGCGTCAATCTGTTCCACCCGGCTCTTGGTCAGCACCTCCACACCCAGCGCTTGCAGCGACCGCGCCGAAATCGCCGAGAGCGTTTCCGGGAAGGCGGGCAGCAGGCGCGGCGCGGATTGCACCAGCAACACCCGCGCCTTGGCGGGATCGATGTGGCGGAACTCGCCGGCCAGGCCGTGCCGGGCCAGTTCGGCAATCGCCCCGGCCAGTTCCACCCCGGTCGGGCCACCGCCGACAATGACGAAGGTCAACAACCGCTGCCGTTCTTCATCATCGGCGCAGTTCTCCGCCTGCTCGAACGCCAGCAGCAGGCGGCGGCGAATCACGGTGGCGTCGTCAATCTGCTTCAGACCCGGCGCGTAGGGTTCCCAGTCGTCGCGCCCAAAATAGCTGTGGCGCGCGCCCGTGGCCAGCACCAGATAGTCGTAGCCGATGCAGCCACTATCGCTCAGGATCACCTGGCGCGCGGCGGCGTCCACGGTCGCCACCTCGCCCAGCACCACCCGCACGTTGTGCTGATCGCGGAACATCGCTCGGATCGGCGTGGCAATGTCGGCGGGCGACAGGCTGGCGGTTGCGACCTGATACAGCAGCGGCTGAAACAGGTGGTAGTTGCGCTTGTCGATGACGGTGATCCGGCAGGCCGCCCGCCGCAGGCCATGCGCCGTCTTCAGCCCGCCAAAGCCCGCGCCAACGATGACCACATGCGGCGCATCGGCCAGGGCCGCATCAGACCAGCTTTCGAGCGGTGGGAACCAGCGGGCCAGTTGCCGTTTCAGCACGGCGTCGGCGGCAATCGGCCCTGGTCCGCGCAGCGCGATCAGACCCAGCAGCAGGCATTGATACAGCCGGTCAAGATTCTGAAGTTCATCCGCGCCCATGAAGCCCGCGCTGATCAGCGCCAGTATCGCGCCGAGCGCGGCCAGTCGGGTCGCCAGCCCCAAGGCCAGCACGGGGCTGACGAATCCGAGCGCCGCCTCCGCCAGCGAGCGTCCGATCAGGACCGGGGTAAACCACAGGGCCGCCAGCCAGAGACGCAGCGCGAATAGATAGAGCGGGCCGAGAGTGCGGGTCATGAGGGCGTACAGACGACCCAGTGGTTTGACCAGCGGCAGCGCCGAAG
>JAJHPN010000143.1 GCA_020890855.1 Candidatus Contendibacter sp.
GCTGGGGGTGCTGTATGCGCTGATGCAACACGATCTCAAGCGGTTGCTGGCTTATCACACTGTCGAGAACATCGGGATTATCTTTATCGGTCTGGGATTGGCGCTGGCCTTTCAGGGCAATCAGATGTACGCCAGCGCCGCCCTGGCGCTGACCGCCGCGCTGTTTCACGTTCTCAATCATTCGCTGTTCAAAAGCCTGCTGTTTCTGGGGACCGGCGCAGTGCTGACGGCGACCGGCGAGCGCGATATGGAACGGCTGGGCGGATTGATTCACCCGATGCCGTATACGGCGCTGGCCTTCCTGATCGGCGCGGCGGCGATTTCAGCTCTGCCGCCGCTGAACGGCTTCGTCTCGGAATGGCTGACCTTCCAGGCGATTTTGCTCAGCCCGGAATTGCCGCAATGGTTGCTCAAGTTTCTGGCCCCTGCGGTCGGAGCGTTGCTGGCTTTGTCCGCCGCGCTGGCCGCTGCCTGTTTCGTCAAAGCCTTCGGCATCACCTTCCTCGGGCGGCCCCGATCACCGGTCGCCGCCCAGGCGAAGGAAACCGACCGCTATTCGTTGACCGCGATGTTCATTCTAGCCGGGCTGTGCGTAGTGGCGGGCATCCTGCCAGGACTGGTTGTGGATGGACTGGGGCCGGTGGTGGGCTTGATCAACGGCAGCATCCAGTTGACGGCGCAGCACAATCAGCCGTGGTTGACGCTGGTGCCGATTGTCGATGTCAAGAGCACCTACAACGGCCTGCTGGTGCTGCTGTTCATGGCGCTTTCGGGAACCCTGGCCGCATTGCTGATTCACCGGCTGGCGTCGAGCAAGATGCGGCGCGGCCCGGCCTGGGATTGCGGTTTCCCTGACGCCAGTCCGGCAACGCAGTACACCGCCGGCAGCTTTGCCCAACCGATTCGGCGGGTGTTCGGCAGCATGGTGTTTCAGGCCCGAGAACGAGTGACGCTGCCGCCGCCCGGCGATCTGCGCCCGGCTAAACTGGAGGTCCGGATGCGTGATCCGGTCTGGGAGATCGGTTACGCACCGATTGCCGTAGCTGTGGTGGCGCTCTCAAGCCGCTTCAATTATCTGCAATACCTGACCATTCGCCGTTATCTGGGTCTGGTGTTTGGCGCATTGGTGCTGCTGTTGCTGGGGATGGTGTTATGGCGTTGATCACCGATTATCTGGTGCAGGGCTGCCAAATGCTGCTGATCCTGCTGCTGGCCCCGCTGTTGACCGGCTGGGTGCGGGTCATCAAGGCCCGGCTGTTGCGCCGGCGCGGCCCGCCCCTGCTGCAACCCTATCGCGACCTGCACAAGTTGCTGGGCAAGGAGGTGGTGCTGGCCGAATCCGCCTCATGGCTGTTCCGGATCGCGCCCTATCTGATTTTCGCGGCGATCTGGGTCGCGGCGGCGCTGGTTCCTACTTTCGCCAGCGGCCTGTTGTTCAGTTGGACGGCGGATTTAATCGCCATTGTCGCCCTGCTCGGTAGCGCCCGCTTTTTCCTGGCCCTGGCCGGGCTGGACGTGGGAACCAGCTTTGGCGGGATCGGCTCCAGCCGCGAAATGATGATCGCCTCGCTGGCCGAACCGGCGATGCTGATGATGGTGTTCACACTGTCGCTGCTCGCCGGCACCACCGAACTGTCCGCCGTCGCCCGCTTCATGCTGACCGCCGAAGTCGGATTGCGAGTATCGCTGGGCCTGGCGTTGCTAGCCTTGATGATGGTGGCGATCGCTGAAAACGCCCGCATTCCGGTGGACAATCCGGCGACTCATCTGGAATTAACCATGGTGCATGAAGCGATGGTGCTGGAGTATTCCGGGCGGCATCTGGCGCTGATTGAGTTGGCGGCTTCGCTCAAGCTGCTGCTGTACCTATCGTTGCTGGCCTGCATTTTTGCGCCGTGGGGCATGGCGACAGCGGGCGCGGGACTGGCTGCTTATGGTTTAGGAATGGCGGTGTATCTGGCCAAGCTCGCATTCGGCGGCGTGCTGCTGGCGCTGTTTGAAACCAGCGTCGCCAAGATGCGCGTGTTCCGAGTCGATGAGTTTTTAGGCGCGGCGCTGATGCTGGGCTTGCTCGGCGCATTGCTGCTGTTCGTGTCGCGGGAGTTGTGATGCACGGTCTAGCCTTCGATATTGCTCATCTGCTGGCGGGCGGCATGGTGATCATCAGTTTTATG
>JAJHPN010000174.1 GCA_020890855.1 Candidatus Contendibacter sp.
AAGCGGTTCCGGGATTTAGTGAAAGCGGAAGCGGATGCTGATCCACCCTGATGTTCTCCGTTCTAGCGATCCGGCTACGTTACAGGCCGCTGAAGCGTTGCTCAAGGTGTTGTCGACTTCAGACTAGGGATGGTGCATGGATTGGATTATTAGGCGATTCCTGATTTAGGTCAGTTACGCACCCAAGTCGCGAAACTACAATGATGACGCATGAACAGCGCCAGCATAACCAGTTGGCAATGTAGCGCAGCCGAATTGCCAGTCCGCGTTGATGCGGTTGTCAGGCATTGGAATTAGTCATCATCCCGGTCTTTGTGCTCGTTAATTATTCGTTCTGCGTCGCGCTCATAGCTCTCAGCTAATTCTCTCAACGTAACGGCAAATCGCTGAAAACCGGCGTTCTCCACATCTTCTGCTTTATCTCGGAACTGCTTAGCCAGTTCTTTCTCCGGCGTACCCTTTGGGTCAACCCAATGCATACCACGTGAGTTGGATGTCCCACTCCTGAACCCAGTGCGCATATCTTCAGCATCGCGGTCATTTAAAGCTTTGGCGACTGCACAGTGTATCCACAGCCCGTCCGGATCAGATGGGGCATGAATCAACACTTCGCCAATAGTGACCAGTGCTATTTCCAGGTGTCCCGATTCCATGCAGAGTTTTTTTACCCTCTGGAGCCATTCGTTGAAATGCTCTGCACTAAAAGTTTCATCTTCTTGTGTTCCTGGAGGTGTTTTCCACTCGTGTAGTAACCGCCAGGCATTATCTGCTATTGCCTTTGATTCCTCGGTAGGTTCTTTCGATGGTTGATCCTCTTTCTTCGAGCGGTAGATCAGTCGGATTACCTCACAAAAGAAATCGGGATCATTGGCCAGTCTGTTTTCAAGAAGCTTAGGCGCAGCTCCTCTATGGCGGTCGAGCAATGGGAGATACGCCCACTCCACTTTAAAGAGGTCATCTTGGGTAACTGAAGGTTCCGACTGAAGAAAATTGATCAGTTCGACGATGCGATAACCGTCCATTGCGTAGGTGGGTTCATTGGAGGAAAGCGCAGAGATCAAGGCCCGAACGCATTGCTCAGCATTAATTGGTTGCTTGGCATAGCGCATTCTGTCCAAGCAGTTAATTGCCGAATGTGGCCTGCCATGTTCGATGAGCTTTTCAATAGCAATGGCAAGGTCGCCATCAGCCTGATAAGCATTGGCTCTGGTGTGGGACCAATATTCACCCTGGTTTTCCTCAAGCCACTGGGAGGCTCGATCCCAAGCCTCCTTGGTAAATGGCAAAAAAGCCAGGAAGTAGCCTATCTGCTTTGGGGTCCATCCTGATTTATCTATGTTGTCGCACCATTCCCAACCGTTGATGTGATGCCGCATCCAGATAAATCCGCCTGCCAAGTTCTCGTGTTTGTTGTTCTCAGTGTCCAGAAAATGAGGTAAAAAAGCTTTTTCAATCACTTCATCAGCTATCATGCCAAGCGCTTGTCCCACTTGTTCCGGTGAAACTACGCATTCGGCAAATCGGATGACACCTTCGACACCATTTTGCTGAAAGATTTCCCTGATAGCTGCTTCTCGCCGCACATCAAGTCTCTTTCGCTGCTCTTCCCAATCGCTGTTTTTATCGTAGAGTTCATAATCACTATGAGTAAAGAGATGTTGGTACAAGTTGAAAGGGTTTGTCGGAGCGATCTTTTCGGCAACATCCTCGATGCGGGTAATCAGTTCGTCTGACAATGCCCATTTTGCATCTGAAAATCGCCGGTGTTTGTTTGTGAATTTCGTGAGACGATCCCAAAGAAAAAGTCGTTGGTCTTCAGGAAGTTCGGAAATGGATTGTGAGGCAAGAACTTCAACAAGTTGATCAAAGGCTGATTGAGGCAGATTTCCAAAATGATCAATCAATGCGGAAAGCCGGGCGGTATCGTTGCCGGCGGCATCCACTGCAAGATCCGCATAAAAAGACACCTGTTGCCAGTATTCCTGATGGGTTACGCCTTTTTCCGAATCATCGAGGATTGTCTTTCGCCAGCTTGGTTTATGAGAGCCGGAAGATATCCGGTGTTGGCCGGGTAGAAGCTGAATGATCAGCTTCCACGCAATGTCTGGCCACTCGTTAAGGAGCGTCTGCACTGCCACCTTGCGTTTATCAATAGACGCCAGAG
>JAJHPN010000284.1 GCA_020890855.1 Candidatus Contendibacter sp.
TTCAAGGATGAAATGAAAGACTTCAAGGGTGAAATAAAGGAGTTCAAGAATGAAACTCGGGAAGCCAATCGGGAAATGAACCGGCGGTGGGGTGAATTGGCGAATAAGATGGGAACAATGGTAGAGGATTTGGTAGCGCCGAGTTTGCCGCGAATTGTGCAGGGGATGCTGGGTCAGGAAGTGGCCGACTTGTCGGTGCGGCGGAAGCGGCGGTTGCAGGATGGGCGGACTTGGGAGTTTGACGGGATTGTCGTAACCGCCGGCGGGCAGGTCGGCTTGAACAGCACTAAAAGTACGCTGCGCAGCGCCGATGTCGATCACTTTGCCAAGGAAGTCGCGGCATTCCGAGTGTTTTTCCCGGAGTATGCGAATTACCCGGTGGTGGGGATTCTGGCCAGCCTGACCGTGGAAGACAGCGTATTGAATTACGCTGAGCGGTGCGGTTTGATTGTACTGGGAATCGGGGATGAATTGATGGAGATCAAAAATCGTCCGGGTTTTAGCCCGAAGTTTTGGTGAGGGCAACAAGCCTGCTCATTCTTCTCTTGGCCCGAACTAATAACGCCGGGCTATCCATTCGATCTTGATAACCTTGGAAGCTGTTTATAATGACTAACAGCACAGCACAGCACAGCACAGCGATAGTAAGACGTTTCTATTACTAGCATTATTGTTCTTGATCCCGGCAGTGCCTTTAGTCTTTTTAGGATATGGTTCAGATAATGATATTTATGGAGAATTAGATGCAGGGGTAAAAACTTGGCTTGAAGGAATTCCTACAATGTCAAGGCATCCTGGTTATTGGTTGCACGAAGGCATGATATGTCTTCTTGATAATTATGGTGGTTTTCTACTGATCAATATTGCTACTCTCATAGCCTCTTTGCTTTTTATTTATCGGATTTGGCATGTCTTTTGTGATCTTGAGATACAATGGCGTTTCCCAATTTTATTGTGCTTGATATGGAATCCTTGGTATTTAATAGCTAGCACCTCCGGGATCGACTACATATGGAGTATCCTTTTTATGTTTCTCTCAATTGAAGCGTTTATTCTAAATAAAAGAGCATACCCTGGAATCCTTGGGGCCATTGCAGTAGGGTTTAGACTCGGTTCAATTTTTCCCATCGCGGGCGCTTTTATTTTTATTAGCTCTCATAAAATTACATTATTTAATATTCGGCGATTGTTTTTGATCTTAACGACAGTAAGTTTACTAGGAATTTTTTTCTATATTCCATCTTGGTTTGTATCTGAAGGAAGTTTCAAGTTCTTAACTGGACATCTCGGTGATAAAGAGTTATGGACTCTAAAAATGCATATTGGGAGAGCAGTCTATAAGCCGATATATTTAATTGGTTTAGCAGGGACGTTGTCTCTTTTACTAATCTTTGTTTTAAATCGAGGAAGACTTAAAGTCATTATTAAAGATAAGCGGGAATTTGTGTTAGCTGCTATGGGTGTGGTTACAGGTACAACGCTTCTATATATAAAATATCCAATTGAACATAGTTACCTTCTTCCGGGACTCCCGTTTCTCCTGTTACTTGTTGGTATAGTTCTGAATAAGTCGCCAAAGTGGCAGCCATATCTTCTTTTGATATCGACATTAAGTTTTTGGGCTGTTTCTTTTCCAATTGCGATACCAAATATTCCTGGAAAAGCATCAGATGCAAGTATTGGTTTTCATATAGAGCAAGGACCATTAGCTGTCGATATAAGAAAAAGAATTCTCTTAATGGGTTGCCACACTTTACAGTGTTATGGTGAACGACTTCAATCTGAAATCCAGTGACATTGTAATTAGATCTATCATATAAAATGATGTTCTTCAAGTGGTTCTGTGAAACAGATATTCGAAAACAGTAGGTCGGGCAAAAGCGTAGCGTTGCCCGACAGAAATGTCCATGCCGGGTACATCCTGTGCCCGACCTACGGATGGCTAGATGAATTCCACAAGAACCCTCGAAGAACCCGTTTTTTTATCAAGAATACGGTACAAAAAGCTGTGATCCACTAAACAAATATCCCATCTTCTCTGTATTGATCCCCATAGCACCTCACACCAATGAAAGACTTAACCCGCATCCTCAAGCAAGGTGAAGACCACGTCACCGAGTTCAAAAGTAGTCGATTAAATAATGAAAACCAAGTATAAAATCTTACCGGCACTGACTGGAATAATGAGGTAATTTTATGGTGACTTTATGTGCAACCTTGGAAATTCCCCAAGACGTTCTAAATTCATCGCGACTGACAGCAGATGAATTGCGGATTGAGTTAGCGTTGAGCCTTTACCAGCAAAACCGCCTTTCCATTGGCAAGGCGCGGGAATTGGCAAGCATGTCGTTATGGCAATTTCGTCAACTACTTGCATCGAGACAGATCGCGCCGCACTATGAACCGGCTGATCTGGAACAAGATATAGCAATGTTACGAGAATTGAATGGCCCATGATCATCGTGAGTAATACTTCGCCCTTGACGAATCTTGCCGCAATTGGTCAGTTCTTTTTGTTACGCAGTTTATTTTCTGAGATTTTTATTGCTGAAGGTGTTTGGGATGAACTTAATGCAGAGAATCAACGATGGCCGGGGAGTGAGGAAGTAGCCGCCGCTGACTGGGTACACAGAAAAAGAATTAAGAACTTTCCCTTGGTTAATGCCTTGCGGCAAGATTTGGATCGTGGCGAGGCTGAAACCATAGCTTTGGCGATAGAGATCAATGCTGATTTGGTACTGTTGGATGAACGGGAAGGGCGCTATTCAGCTCAGCGGCTCGGCTTGAAAGTAGCCGGTATTGTTGGCATTTTGCTTGAAGCGAAAAACAGGCAGTTATTGGGTTCGGTTCGCTCTTACCTTGATGCCCTGCGGCATAACGCTGGATTCTACTTAAAAGATTCTCTATACCGTACCGCGCTACAGTTGGCCGGAGAAGCCATCGAATGAGCAGTTCAATTCCCCTCTGCATCGATCTCGACGGAACCCTGCTCAATTCCGACCTGTTGCTGGAAGCCGCCTTCGCCCAACTCAAGCAAGCCCCGCTATCCACCCTGCGCTGGCCGATCTGGCTGGCGGACGGCAAAGCCCGGCTTAAGACCGAAATGGCCGAACAGGTGGAACTCGACATCGCCACTCTGCCGTTTAATCCCGAACTGCTGGCCTTTTTGCGCGAGCAGAAAGCGGCAGGCCGGCGCTTGGCGCTGGTCACCGCCTCACACCGCAGTTTCGCCGAGCAGATCGCCGATCATCTCGGCCTGTTCGATGACATTCTGGCGACTGAGGGCGACCGCAATCTGGCCGGTTCGCATAAGGCAGAGGAACTGGTCGCCCGCTATGGCGAGCGTGGCTTCGACTATGCCGGCAACGCAGCCGTGGATGTGGCAGTCTGGAAACACGCCCGCCGCGCCATTGTGGTCAACGCCGGTTCAGCCCTCGTTGACCAAGCCCGCGCCGTCTGTGAAGTGGAACAGGTTTTGGCCCCGACTGAAAAAGCGGGGCGGCACTGGGTCAAGGAACTGCGCCTCTATCAATGGCTGAAGAACGTGCTGATCTTCGTCCCGCTGATCGCCGGTCATGGCTGGGATCAGCCGGACAAGCTGCTGCTGGCGCTGCTGGCCTTTTTCAGCTTTGGGCTATGCGCCTCCAGCGTCTATCTGCTCAACGACCTGCTGGATTTGGCCGCCGACCGGCGTCATCCACGCAAATGCCGCCGCCCGTTCGCCGCCGGCAAGTTGCCCATCGCCCACGGGATCGTCGCCATTCCGTTGCTGCTCATTGCGGCCTTCGGGCTCAGTCTGCTGGTTCATCTCTGGTTTACCGCCGCGCTGACGACTTACTATGCATTCACCCTCGCCTATTCGCTGCGGCTCAAGCGAACCTTGATGCTGGACGCCATTGTGCTGGCCGGGCTGTACACCCTGCGGATCATCGCTGGCGCAGCGGCGGTGCAGATCATGCCCTCGTTCTGGCTGCTGGCGTTCTCGATGTTCCTGTTTCTCAGCCTGGCGCTGGTCAAGCGTTACGCCGAACTGTGGACTCTGCGGGAGCGCGGCGAACTCGGGGCGCAAGGCCGGGGCTATCACATCGACGATCTCGGTATTCTGGAAAGCCTCGGCGCAGCGGCTGGTTATCTGGCGGTGCTGGTGCTGGCGCTGTACGTCAACACCGAAACCAGCCGCGCCCTGTATGGCCAACCGCTGGCGATCTGGCTGATTTGCCCGGCGCTGCTGTACTGGATCAGCCGGGTCTGGCTGGTCACCCATCGCGGCGAAATGCACGATGACCCGATCCTGTTTGCCCTGACTGACCGCAACAGCCGCTATACGATACTGGCCTGCGCCGTGATCTTCCTGATTGCGCTGCCCCAGTGAGCGCCGCCATGTCGGGCCGTATTCCGCACAGTTGGGGCCGCTATCCGTCCTCGCAACCCCGCCAGCTCATCTCCTGCCGTGATATCCAAACTTTACCCCTGCCAGGGGAGCCGCTGTCCTGCCTGCCGTTCGGCAATGGCCGCAGCTATGGCGATGTTGGTCTGAACAACGGCGGCGCGTTGCTGCTGACCCGAGGGCTGGATCGGTTCATCACCTTTGATCCAGCGACCGGCGTATTGCGGGCCGAAGCCGGGGTCTTGCTCTCCGAGATTCTGGCGCTGATCGTCCCCCAAGGCTGGTTCCTCTCGGTTACGCCCGGTACCCGCTTCGTCACCCTCGGGGGCGCGATCGCCAATGATGTGCATGGCAAAAATCACCACTTCGCTGGCAGTTTCGGTTGCCACGTCCGCGCTTTTGAACTGTTGCGTTCCGACGGTGAACGATTGCACTGTACCCCAGAGCAGCATGGTGACTGGTTCCAGGCCACAATCGGTGGTTTGGGGCTGACCGGGCTGATCACCTGGGTCGAAATTCAGTTACAGCGGATCGCCAATCTCTGGATCGTGATGGAAAACCGGCGGTTCGGCAGTCTCGATGAATTTCTGGCGCTCGATGCCGAATACGAGAGCCGCTATCCCTATATCGTGTCCTGGATTGACTGCGCCGCGACTGGCCGAGCGCTGGGTCGGGGCATCTACATGGCTGGGAGGCACGCGCCGCCGGGCATCTTCAAAGCAGCCCCGCCCGCCCGTCGCACGCTGACCGTGCCGTTGATGCCCCCCATTTCCTTGGTTAACCAGCTCAGCGTCGCCGCCTTCAACCGGCTCTACTACCATCTGCCGCGCCCGGTGCGCGGTCTGACGCCCTATCCGCCATTTTTCTACCCGCTGGACCATTTGCAGGAATGGAACCGGCTGTATGGGCGACGCGGCTTTTTCCAATACCAGTGCGTGATCCCGCCGGATCGCGCCCGCGCAGCTCTGCTGGAGATGCTGGCCCGAATTGCCGCCAGCGGACAGGGTTCCATGCTGGCGGTGCTGAAACGGTTTGGGAATCAGGTTTCGGGCGGGCTGTTGTCGTTTCCCCGACCCGGCGTGACCTTGGCGCTGGATTTTCCCAACCAGGGGCAACAAACGCTGGATTTGCTGGATCGGCTTGACGAAGTGACCAGACAGGCCAGCGGTGCGGTTTATCCGGCGAAAGATGCTCGGATGAACGGCGCCAGTTTCCGCCAGTATTTCCCGCGCTGGGCCGAATTCAGCCGTTTTATCGATCCGCGCTTTTCGTCGAGCCTGTGGCGACGGGTTATTGGGGAAGGCTGAAAACCTGGCCTTGTTTTTCCAAGTGTTCCATGGATAAGGGTTTCATTGTGCGTAACATTCTAATCATTGGCGCGACATCGGCGATTGCTGAAGCCACTGCCCGCCGCTTTGCCGCTACTGGCGCCCGTTTTTACCTGGTCGGGCGCAATTCTGACCGACTCACGGCCATTGCCCGTGATTTGGAAATCCGCTCCGGTCAGTCGGTGCATTCGGAAAGTCTCGACCTCGATCAACTCGATCAGCATCCTGCCCTGCTGACGCGGGTTAACCGGATCTTCGGTGCGATCGATGTGGCGCTGATCGCCCACGGTACGCTGCCCGATCAGGCGGCCTGTCAGCAGTCGGTAGCCACGACTCTCGCTGCCCTGCACACTAACGCCCTCAGCGTGATCAGTCTGGCGACCTTGTTGGCGAATGATTTTGAGCAGCGCCGGCGCGGGGCGTTGATCGCGATTAGCTCGGTCGCGGGCGAGCGGGGCCGACAGAGCAATTATGTTTACGGCGCGGCCAAAGGCATGGTCAGCCTGTTTCTGCAAGGCTTACGCAACCGGCTGTTTAGCAAGGGCGTTCAGGTCATCACGATCAAGCCAGGCTTTGTCGATACACCGATGACAGCCGCGTTTGAGAAGAAGGGTTTGCTATGGGCGCAACCGGACCAAATTGCCCAAGGCATCGTCGCCGCCGTTGAACGGAGTCGGGATGAGATTTATCTGCCGTGGTTCTGGCGCTGGATCATGCTGATCATCCGGCAGATCCCGGAAAGCGTGTTCAAGCGCCTGAAGTTGTAGCGATTTCAAACGCAAGCAGCTATCCACTGTTGATCAGTGACCCGGATGAAAGGTTGATGAGCCTGCATCAACGCATAAAAACCCGGCCTGACAGGCCGGGTGAAGGTTTGGGCGGGCAGGGTCGCGTTATTGCTTTTCAGGGACGGTCAGCGCCAGGAACAGCGAGCCGCTGTCGCGTTTAATCAGCACTGGAACCGGTCGGCCAGCAGGCAATTGCTGGACCAGATCGGCGAACTGGCTGACGTCAGTCACTTCCTCATTGTTGATCCGGGCAATCACGTCACCGGTCTGGATGCCGGCCGTCGCGGCGGGTCCCTCGTCTACATCCTTGACCAGAACGCCCGAATCGCCTTTCTTGCGCTTGTCGCCCGGCAGTTCGCCCACAATCAGGCCCAGCCGGTTGTGGACCGGCGGTTCGGCAATCGCTTGGGGCTTGTTCTCATCGGGCAACGCTTCCAGCTTGACAGTCAGGGTTTGTTCCTTGCCCTCGCGAATCACCAGCAGCGGCGCCGAGATTCCGGGGCGGGTGCGGCCCACCATCAGCGGCAAATCGCTGGAGTGCCGCACCGGCTGGCCGTTGAAGGCAATGATGATGTCACCGGTCTTGACGCCAGCTTTCTGCGCCGGTCCTTCGGCCAGAACCTGCCCGACCAGGGCGCCATGCGGTTTGTCGAGGTTGAAAGACTGGGCCAGTTCCGGGGTGACTTCCTGAATCATCACCCCTAGCCAGCCGCGGGTTACCTTGCCGCCATCCTTGAGTTGCGCCACGACATCCATCGCCACATCGACCGGAATGGCGAAGGACACGCCCTGATAGCCACCCGAGCGGCTGTAAATCTGTGAGTTGACGCCGATCACTTCACCGTCGAGATTGAACAGCGGCCCACCGGAGTTGCCAGGGTTGACGGCGGCGTCGGTCTGGATGAACGGCACATAGTTATCGCTGGGCAGGCTGCGGGCCAGGGCGCTGACAATGCCCTGGGTGGCGCTGCGCTCGAAGCCAAACGGTGAACCGATAGCCAGCACCCACTGCCCAACCTTGAGCTTGCGGGCGTCGCCGATCTTGACCACCGGCAGAGTGGCGGCGGTTTTGACTTTGAGCAGGGCGATATCGCTGCGGCGATCCTTGCCAATCACTTGCGCCGGTAGTTCAGTGCGATCTGACAGACCGACCACGATGCTGGCCATGTCTTCGACCACATGAGCGTTGGTGACAATATAGCCATCCGGCGAGATGATAAAGCCGGAACCGACCGACGATTGTGGCCGCGACGGCATATCAGGCATCTGCTCGAAGAACTTCTTGAAGTACTCATTAAATGGACTGTTTTCGGGAAGTTGCGGATGACCACGCCCGATGCGCTCCTTCGGTTCGGATTTGGTCTGGATGCTGACTACCGCCGGGCTGTATTGCTCAACCAGAGTAACGAAGTCGGGATATTCAGCCGCCTGGACGGAAGCGACCCAGAACAGGGTAAGCATGGCGATCAACCAGAATGGCTGTTTTAATCGGGGCATGGCGATTCTCCCAGGGAGATCATTAATGAGTGATGAGCGGCGTGTAAAAACCCACGAAGTCAGCCGGGATTGACCATGCTCCGCCCGCTTGGTTCGCAGCCGCGCCGCGCAACCGGAACGATGGGCGTCAGTCATAGCAGCGACTGCTCCGATCAGCCAAACCCATTTTTCGAGGAGACTTCACATGGCCCAGACCGCTTCCACCATGCTGCTGTTGGGAACACCAGCGCCGGCGTTTAGCCTGCCCGAACCGGCGACCGGCAAGATCATTGCGCTGGACGACTTCCACGCCGCCCCGGCGCTGCTGGTCATCTTCATGTGCAACCATTGTCCGTTCGTCAAGCATATCCGCCAGGGTTTGATCGACTTCGCCCGTGATTACCAACCACGAAAACTGGCCATGATCGCGATCAGCGCCAACGATATCGCCAACTACCCTGGCGACAGCCCGGCGCAGATGGCCGAGGAAGCCAAAGCCTTCGGCTATTCGTTCCCGTACCTTTATGACGAAACCCAGGCAACCGCCAAGGCTTACCGTGCGGCTTGCACCCCCGATTTCTTTCTGTTCGACAGCGCCCGCCAACTGGTTTATCGCGGCCAGTTTGATGACAGCCGGCCCGGCAATCAGATACCGGTTACGGGCGTTGACTTGCGGGCGGCGGCGGATGCGGTCTTGGCGGGTCAACCCGTCGGGTCTGAACAAAAGCCCAGCATCGGCTGCAATATCAAATGGAAAG
>JAJHPN010000026.1 GCA_020890855.1 Candidatus Contendibacter sp.
AGTCACGGATCGCCACGGATGACGCGGATTTCACGGATTCTCCGGGTCATCCAGTCATCCGCTTACTCCGTGATTCAGATGAGAAATAAGGACGATCCCCCTACACCCCGATGATCGCTGGGGTGTCAGCTATTCCCGGTCTCTTGCTTTGTATTTGATTTATAAGCAGTTTTTATCAAAAATTGAACGATATTTAATAAAAAATATATTTATAAATCAATAGTATAAATCAAAGAGACCGGGAACTGCTGGTTCGTCGACGCTTCGCACCTCGTTATAAAGCTTTCACTTTTCCCGCCAGATATTATCAGGCTAAACATCTCATTAAACCCCGCCAAAGCGGAGTTTCATTCGGTTCGTGTGGGTCTCTCATTCAGACTGCCGCTGCTGCCTGCTTCGATTGGGGAGTAGGCACGTTGCCGATGATCCACATTAACCCACCGATCAGCAGCAACGTGGCAAGGTAGAACGCGACTTGCATCCCGGCGGGTCGGTCGTTATAACCGACTAGCACATGCAGGATTTGGCCGAGCAAGCTGCGGTCGGACAGGATCGCTGAGGTGTCCCATAACGGTTGCCGCCAAGCAGGTAACCAGTCGGCTTGAATCAGGAAACCGGCGGCTTGCGCGGCCATACCCGCCGCCAGCAACACGATCAACCCGCTGGTGACCGTGAACAGATGTCGGATGGGAATGCGCAACAGGCCCAGATATAACGCCAAACCCGCCGCCCCGCCCGCCAGCAGACCAAGCGCGCCACCGCCCAGCATGGACATCGCCGCGTCGCCGCCGGCGGCGATGCCATACAAGAACAACACGACTTCAGAACCTTCGCGCAACACCGCTAGACTGACTACGGTGGCCAAAGCCAGCAGGGGCTGTTCGCCAGTGCTGACCCGGTGACCAACCGCTTTCATCTGGTGCGCCAACTCCCGTCCGTGGCGACCCATCCAGACGTTATGCCAGCCGAGCATCACGACAGCGGTAAACAATAGGCTAGCGTTGAACACTTCCTGACCCATGCCGGCTGCGGTCTCGGCGATCCCCCGTGCGAACGCCGCCACCAACGTGGAACCAAACAGACCCGCAGCGATCCCGCCGCCAACCCACCAGCCGCGTCCGGTCACCCCCCGAGTGGCCGCCAATACAATGCCGATCACCAGCGCCGCTTCCAGCACTTCACGGAATACAATCACAAGCGTACCGATCATCTCTCGACCCTCCCAACCCTACTGGGCAACGAATTGGCCTTTGGCGGTTTTTTCATGGAACTCGCCGATGAAGTCATAGCTGCCCGGTTGCAGCGGCCCGACGTTCAGGGTGGCCCGCTGCTTGCCGGCGATGATTTTTTCCAGCTTCAGCGCGGGGCTCTCAAATTCTTCCGAAGTCGCATCTTGATTGTTCACGACCAACTTGAATTTCTGGTTGGCCGGCACTCGCAGTGCGTTCGGCTCGAAACGATGATCCTTGATGACCAGCAGATATAGAGGGGTTTCTTGCGCGCAGACGGATTGATAGCCCCCTGCAAGCAGAGCGACCATAGCGAGCACGGTAAAATGGCGTTTCATCGATGAGGGAACCTCGGTATCGTCCGTTACTATTCAAATGATAATTATTCTTATTTGAATATAAAATGGGTCTCTTGGCAAATCCCTATAGGGAATAGGGCTCTATCACGGGGCAAGCAAGACTATGGGATCAGGTCAAACTTGCTGCATAACATCACCGTTGTGGAGTTATAGGGGTTACCTCACGAAACGGAAAAAATCGTACGGTAAGGTCCAAAGTGTCAGGTTGAAGTTTAAGAAGTGCTGCAACAAGTGTCAGAAAAAACCAGAATTCACCCCAACCTGACGCATTTTCGGCCTCTGGCTGACGCCAAGTTAAGGTATGCTCTAACCTGACATTAGCACCAGACAGCGTCTGAAAGGCTTTGACTCAAAAGGATTCCAAGTCCTTGACGTATTGTTTTTCTCCGAATTCTGCACTGTGCCCTTCTAAATGGCGGTTGGTGACACGACTGTTGGGTCTACCCCGACGACATGATGCGCATTGCCGGGTCATTGAAACTGGGCATCGTGCAAGCCTCCGAGTTGATACGTTCCTTACTGAAGAGTGATCGACCTTCCCGTTTGGCTCAGGCCATCATCGAGGCGGGTCGGA
>JAJHPN010000086.1 GCA_020890855.1 Candidatus Contendibacter sp.
CAACTGAATGCGCTGTCCTCCGACTGGAATGCGGTGGCGGGATGGTGCAAAACCGAACAGCCCCACCAGTTAGTGCTGCGGTTTCCGGCGGAGCAGGCGCTGGTCCGGATGGTGACGCTGCCCCTGGTTGCTGAAAAAAACCTGCGCCAAGTTGCTGGCTTTGAGCTGGATCGACTGACGCCCTTTACCGTCGCCCAGGTGTATTACGATGTTGTGGTGCTGGAGCGCCGGCCTGACCAGCGCCGGTTACGGGTTGAATTGACCGCATTGCCGCGATCCGGCGTGGAGCCGGTGCTGGTTCAATTGCAGCAGCGCGGCTTGGCGGCGGATGTGCTGGATGTGGTCGGCGGCCGGCCCGAACTGAACCTGTTGCCGCCAGAACAGCGCCCACACCGTGGGTTGTGGCGAAAACGGCTGCAAATGCTCACCATGGTCATCAGTCTAGCGCTGGTCGCGGTGGCGGTGGTGTTGCCGATCTGGCAGCAACACCGACTAGTGATTCAAACGACCGCTCGGATCAACCAGGCGCAGCAGACCGCCAACCAGGCGCTGAATCTGCGAGAGCGGCTGGATCAGGTCATTGCGGCTTCGCAAATGCCCGCTCAGAAAAAACAGACGATGCCCGCCCGGATTGACCTGCTGCGGGAACTGACTTTGCTGTTGCCGAACGACACCTGGCTGGAGCGCTGGCAGGTCAAGGGCGACACCATGCAGATTGTTGGTCAGTCCGCCAAAGCTTCGGCGCTGATCGGCATCGTCGAAGCTTCACCGTTATTTGTCGACGCCGCTTTTATCTCCCCGGTGACGACCGATCCACGAACCAACAAGGAACGCTTTGTGCTAAGCGCCCGGATTGGCAGAGAACCCTGATGATCAGCGCTACGGCTGAGGTTAAACCGGGTTGGGGGCAGCGGTTGGCGGCGCTGGCGTTGCTAGTCCTGCTGGGAGGCGTATTTTACCTGCTGGTGGATCAGGGCCTGCTCGTCCGCTATCGCTACTACCGGGACTACCTGGAGCAGCAGCAGAATCGGTTGGCGCAGATGGGGCGGCTGGCCGCCAGCCGGGAACCCATCCAGCAACAGATCGATAAAATACAGCATGATCAAGCGATTATCGGCCAGTATCTGCCGCAGCCCGCTCCGGCGCTGGCGGCTGCCGAGTTGCAGCAGCGCGTCCGGGCGGTTGTCGAAGCGGCCGGCGGCACTTTGCGCAGCACCCAGTCGTTGCCGCCGGTCGAGGAAGGCAGCGCAGTGAGGGTCGCCGTCAGCGTCGCCCTGACCGGCGATACCGGCAACCTGGAAAAGATCCTTTATGATCTGGAGTCGCAGACCCCGTTGCTGTTTGTGGATAATCTGGAAATCTCGGCCCGAGAGAACCGGCCGCGCCTGCCCGGCGGACGAATGGCCAGCTACACCCGGATCCAGTTGAATGTGCAGTTCGAGGTCTGGGGCTATCTGCGCAAGGAGGGCGGCTAGATGAAGGCCTGGATGGCCGGCTTGGCCTTATCGCTGCTGATTGGCGGACTGGCGGCGGGAACGGTGTTCTGGCGATTGACACACCCGTCCCAGGCTCCGGCGCCAGTGGCGGCCGGGCAGACGCTGGAGCTGCCGCCGTCGCCCGCGTTACCGATATTTCAGTTGCCGCCGCTGGAAGGCTACAGCGACATCGTCGCTCATCCCGTGTTCATCGCCACTCGTCTGCCCGAACCGCCGCCGGAAGATGCGCCGATAGAGAAACCGCCGGCCAACCCGGAACCGGCGCCGGCGCTGCTGGGCGTCATCATCATGCCGCAGGTCACTGTGGCGCTGTTGCGGCCGGAACAGGCCGGCGCCAAAGCAGTGCGGCTCAGGGTTGGCGAAATGGTGGGAGAGTGGCGTCTGGAAGCAGTGTTTCCCAACCGGGTGGTGCTGAGCAAGGGACCGACCAAGCAGGAACTGGCGCTGGCGCGTTCAAAACCGCCCGCAGTGAAACGGATCGGCGCCAAGCCGCCAAACCCGGCAACTCCGCCCAAAGCACCGCGCGCCCAGCGGCCCGATCCTCAGCCGTCGATCGCGCCGCCCAATCCGCCATAAGTAATGAACGCAACAAGGCTGGCTACTTCATGAGCAAGACGCTTTCTCGATCAACCTCTGGCATGGCGCTGGCGGCATTACTGAGCGCGTGCGCGACGGCGCCGCCGCCATCCGACGCAAACCTGCCGGAAGCAGCGCCCAGCGGTTCGTCAGTCGCCGCGCCGCGCCTGACTGCCCAACCGCTGGTCACAACTTCATCTAGCGGAGATAGCGCAGTGAAGCCTATACCCGCGATGATTCTGCCCGGCACCGGCAATTTCATTGACCTGAAAGCCGCCGCCAAACCGGCAGCTCCGTCGACCCAAGCTGCCCCTGGTGAAGTCACGCTCAATTTCGAGGGAGTCGATATTCGCGATGTGGCCAAGGTGATTTTCGACGCCTTGAAGGAAAATTACACGGTTGACCCGCAGGTGCAAGGCGAGGTGACGGTGCAAACCAGTCGGCCGCTGGCGCAGAACCAATTGCTGCCGACCCTGGAAACGCTGCTGCGGATGAACAATGCCGTGTTGGTGCGCGAGGGCGGGTTGTACAAGATTCTGCCGGCTGCTGGCGCGATCAAGCTGGGCGCCTTGACTCCCAAGCTGCGCGGCGCCGGCTTCGGTTATCGTGTCCAGATTACGCCGCTGCGCTATATCAGCGCCATCGAAATGCAGGCGATCATTGCGCCGTTGCTGCCTGAAGGCGCGATTCTGCGCGCCGATGTCGCCCGCAACCTGTTGATGCTGGCGGGAACGCCACAAGAGCTGGCCAGCATCCAGAGCACGATTGACACCTTCGATGTGAACTGGCTTAAGGGCATGTCGGTAGGGATGTTCCGGCTCCGGAATGTCGACGGTCAGACGATGGCCGCTAATTTGAACCAGATGCTGGGTGAAAGCTCAGGAACGCCGATTGCTGGCCTGTTGAAATTCATTCCGCTCAGCAGACTGAACGCGGTGTTGGTGATCACTCCGCAAAAGGAATATCTCAAGGAAGTGGCCTCCTGGATCGAGCGGCTGGATGGAGTCGGCGGCGAGCGGCTTTATGTCTATCAAGTGAAGAACAGCCGGGCAGACTATGTCGCCGAGTTGCTGAACGGTCTGTTCAATCTGGGAGGCAGCACGGGCGGCGGACGCGGCGGCGAACTGGCGCCGGGTCTAAAACCGGCGCAGTTGTCCGGCGGCGGATTGTCGGGCAGTTCGGGACTGGGCGGATCGGGTTCGTCGTCGATGGGAGGCTTGTCGTCTGGCGGTTCCTCTTCTCTGGGAACGTCCTCGGGAACATCGTCATCGAGCGGTTCCTCTTCCTTGGGATCTTCTGCGGCTGGCGGATCCAGTTCCTCCAGCGGCAGCCGAGTGGGAAGCCGGGCGGGAAGTGGAGGAGCAAGCGGCGGTATGAGCAGTGGCGGTGCGAGCAGCGGCGGCCCCAGCGCGGGCATGGAGGAAGTTCGCATCGTTGCTGATACCGAGAACAACTCGCTGCTGATCTGGGCTACCAGCCAAAACTACGAACGGATCCTCAACACGCTGGAAAAAATGGATGTGACTCCCCGGCAGGTGCTGATCGAGGCGACTATTGCCGAGGTGACCCTGACCGGCAAGTTGCAATATGGTCTACAGTGGTTTTTCAATAACGACATCGGCAAAGATTATACGGGGAACGGCTCGCTGGGACTCCCGGCTGACCTTACGCTGACGAATGCGCTCAAGAGCATCCCGGCCGGCCAGTTCACCTATGCGATCACCGACAGCGCCGGGATGGTGAAGGCGCTGCTCAATGCGCTGGCCAGCGATTCCAAGGTGAAAGTGCTCTCCTCGCCGCAGGTGATGGTGGTGGATAACCAACAGGCGGCGATTCGGGTGGGCACTCAGCAGCCGACCCCAACCGGCACCAGCACCGTGAATAACGTCACCACCACCGGTGGCGTAAGTTACAAGGATACCGGCGTGTTTCTGGAAGTATTGCCCCGGATCAATTCTGGCGGCATGGTGAACATGGAGATCAAGCAGGAGGTCATCGATGTGGGGCCGTTGGTGGATGTGAGCACCGCCGGCTCAGTGGCCTTGCAACAGCGTGCATTTTTGCAGCGCAGCGTGACCAGCAAAGTGGCGATCAAGAGTGGCCAGACCGTGGTGCTGGGCGGCTTGATCCGCGATAACCGCAGCGAAGGGCAAAGCGGTTTTCCGGTGCTGTACCAGATTCCGGTGCTGGGGGCGCTGTTCGGCAAAACGGAAGAGGTGGTGGACCGCACCGAACTGATCATCCTGATCACGCCGCGGGTGGTGGGAGACAGCCAGCAGGCCGAGCAGGTGACCGATGAGATCAAGCGCAAGATGCAGGAAGTTGCGCCGTTGTTGCCCGCCTCCTGAATCATGGAAACTGTTGTGTTTTTAATACAGAAATGTCAGCGCTAGCTCCAGGATTGGGAACTGCAAGAGAATCCTTGCATTTCGCTCCTGTTCTATTTATAAATACTTTAATTCTTTTTTTTGTTGGATGGATAAAGCTGTTGCGCAAACAACAAAATTATGTTGTTATGTTGACACCAGCGAAGTTCTCATGTAGTCTCTGACTGGTAGTCAAGACTCGGCTTTTGTTAAAGCGCTTCGTGCGAAGCAACCTATAGGAGTTACGACATGTTGGCGAATTTCAAGAAGTTTGGTGTGGCGGCGGCGGTTGCGGCAGCCCTTGGCGCTTCCGGCGCCGCGCAGGCGATAACCCTCGGCGAGCCTGGTGGCGCGTTGCTGATCCCCCACGTTCTATACGATAGCAAGGCGCAGGTTAACACTATGATCGGCGTCACGGTTGGGGACTTTGTTGTTCCTGGCCAGTTCCCGACGGTGCAAGGGGATGGGAATGGATGCAGCTTGCCCACGTCATCGAGGGAGCTCCATTGGTACTTCTTTAGCCCACAAAGTAAGCATTTGGCCGATGGATCGGTGAAGATCAGTTGCAATGACTTTTCGCGGTTCGACTGGGGTTTTGTGATCACTAATCCAGCCCGCCCCTTTAAGTCCCTGGATGGTGTAACGGGTTATATTGTCCTGTCCAGCAACGATGTCCGCACCGATTCTGTTGGCAACAACTACACCCTGTACGGCAGTGCCTACCTGATCCAAGGCAACTGGGCGTCTCAAGCCTATATTCCTGTGCTGCCCCTGAGGGATACGGAAGGCAGCAATGTGGGAGACGAGGTCCACTACGATTCCAATGTGCCGAGTCAGGTGAACCCCCTGCTGGCGGGTATGCCCCTAGCGTATAATGCCAGTGTGGGGGCGCGGTTCAGTCTGCGTTACTTCCTGGATAATAGCCTGAGTGGTAAGACTCGGTTGGTGATGTGGTTCCCGGATAACTCTGGCGACTCCCACGGTAATGGGAAGATTAACCGTGCGGATTTGCCGGTCGATGTGTATGATGCCGATGAGGTTCCTGTTTCTGCAACCATTTCCCTGCCGTATGAGCTGAACGTCATTAATGCAGCCAGCGTCGATGGGACGATCAACAATCCCACCGGTCATGCGATTCCTGATTTGGCCGCGGGTCAACCTGCCATCGATTCGGGTTTCGTGCTGTTCGAAATCGCGGATACCAGCAACACTTTGAGTGGAACCCATTACTCCCTCGGGGGCACCGATTACGACCAGTACTCCCGTGCGGGTATCTCTTTCAGCTTGATTGGTCTCGGCACTTCGGCGAGTTCGGCTCAGGTTCAGACCGATTTGGCTCATGAGCGGGGTATCCTGCCCAGGAACTAAAAGCAGTTATCGCGGACTGCATAGCTAAAGGGCGCTTCGGCGTCTGAAGTGGGACGGCGCACTGGGTGCGCCGTTTTTTTTTAACTGGCGCGTATCGCCATATCAAGGGGGATAGAATGATTCGATGGATTCTTGTTGCAACTCTGTTGATGGCAGGCATCGTGACGGCGGAGGAAGCAACCACGCTGCCTGCGGGCGCTCCTCCCGATGCCCAATCCCTGTTGCCGACCCAGGGAGTTATTCATGTGCTGGCGGACGACATCATGGGCGATGGCCGGCTTGATTTGGTATTTACCTCGCACAGCAACAACGAAATTCAGGTGTACCAGCAGGTAGCGCCGCGCCGTTTCGAGGCCAGCAGCCCACAAGCGATAACCGGATTTCATCCGAACGACACTATTGCATTGCCAGGAGTTCCCAGGCGGTATTTGATCAATGCCGAAGGAGAGAGCAAGTTAAAAGTGGTCAAGGCGCAGCCAGATGGCCGCCTCGAATTGGTCAGCGAACGCCCGCAGCCAGCTCCCAGAGCGAGCACTCCTTTTTCTTGGCCCGGCTGGGATCTGAGCTTGGCAGTTGCGCCATTTTCCGGCAAGACCTTGACCCTGTTGCGTGGCTTTAATCCTGAAACCGGCGAGGCCAAGGCAGTTTATTCCTTGGCGCTCGGTAATGAACCCAAACATGTGCGCGTGGCTGATCTGAATGGCGATGGCATTGATGAGCTGGTGCTCTCCTCGCGTCTCAGTAATGAAATCTGGGTGATCGATTACCCTGGCTCCGATAAAGAACCAACTCCCCGTCGGCTGTGGTCTTTTGAGCAGGGCTGGCCGCGGCATGTACTTCCCTTCGATGTAGATCGGAATGGTACGGTCGATCTGTTGGCGCCCATGGCGGTGCGGCAAGAGACGGTGGTATTGTTGAATGATGGCAAAGGCCATTTTACCGAAGGCAAGCCGATCCCCTATCCCGGAAAAGTGGGTATCCATGTCATGACTACGGGGCAAGATCGGAATGGCACACGCTATTTGCTGGCGGGAGGGGTCTATGCTCTGGTGCTCTACCGGGAGATCAAGGATACCCCCGGAGTTTTCGAGAATATCCAGTTACCATTGGCGAGGTGGCCTAATTGGGTGGAACTGAAAGATATCGATGGCGATGGTTGGCTGGATGCCGTAACCGCTATCCAGGGTACCGAACCGTCAGCGGTTATCTACGGTCCTTTGTGGGAGACCTTTACAACGCTCGCCGCCAGCAAAAAGGCCGGTTAGGCTGAGTAGTCGCGCCGACTTTGCACCTTAATCTATTCGATCCATCTATTTTGAAGGCTGACATGATACACAGAGTGGCGATGGGTTTCGTCCTAGCGGTTGTATTTGGGTTGGCATCGGTCTGGGGCCAGCCACAGGCATTGGCAGCGGATCAGAGTGGCGTACCGGTGGCCGGGAATGGTGCGGTCCCGCTGTCCTCCGAGGCGGCTCCACAGGCTACTGCGCCGGCGATCGGGGATGGTTCAGCGAAACCGCTTCGGCCAGAAGTGATCGTGGCGCGGGTCGGCGACCAAAAAATTACCGTTGGTGAATTGATGCAGTACATCTCCCAGGATACCCGATCCGTCAAGATGGCGACCACTGACCAAGGTAAAGCCCAGGTGCTTCGGGAGATGATCCTTGATCGCCTGCTTGAGGAAGGGATGCGTCGGGAAGGGTTTCTTCCCACGGATCATCCTCCAATTCAGGCGGATTACCTGCGTGGCTATAACCTGTTAGCTGCCAAATATTTCCCGGAGGCGAACAAAACGCCTGATGAGGAAAAAATTCATCAATACTATTTGGATCATCAGGAAATGTTTGGCATTCCTGCCATGGTCAGAATTGGGCAAATTCAGTTTCGCATACCCACCAACGCGGATCCTAAAGCAATCGAGGCTACCAAGGCGCGCGCTGATGAAGCATTGAAACGGCTTCGTTCGGGTGAGTCTTTTGCCGTCTTGGCGGGGGCGCTGACTGACAATCCCCAAGGGAAAGCGACTGAGGGTGATCTGGGTTTTTTGCCGGTCAATCAGGATGCCTGGTTGAAAAAAACGGTTGCTGGATTGGCGTTGGGGCAATACTCCGAAGTCATTGAATCTCCGGTTGGTTACGAAGTTATTGAATTAAAAGACAAGCGCGATGCGTTGATAACACCCTATGCAAAGGCGCGTGAAGCAGTGCTTGCGCAAATGCGTCAAGAGGCCAAGCGTCAAGGTAGTGAGGCCTATGCTTGGCGATTAGCCAAAGAGGTTGGCGTGACTGTCGAGATCAATGAACTCAAAGGGGCATACCCGAATTAAACGGTATCTCAATCAGGCCTTCAATCCTACAGAGCAAATCATTATGTTGAAAATTCAGAAGATGATCGCTGCGTTGATGTTAATCAGCGGACTGTTCGTGGTCATGAACTGTTCTGCCGCAACCGCAGAACCGATTGATGCCAAAGCAGTGCTGGAGCAACGCGTTGTCAAATACTGGGCGGCAAGACAAGCGAATGACTTTAGAACCGTGTATGAACTGGAGTCTGGTTCTCTTCCAAACGGTGGATTAACACCTGATAAAGCAATGGCCGTTTCCGGTCTTCGGGTAAAAAATGTAAAGATTGAAACGATTACCATCGATGGCGATCACGCTAAGGTGCGTCTTAACGGCAATGTCCTAATAGGTACGATGGGTTGGGTGCCCCAGACTCTGGAAGACAATTGGGTTCTAATTGATGGACAGTGGTACCACGAGACCCGTCATTGACCGATAGCAGAGCATCGCTGATGATTGAAGCATTAATAACACAGGCAGATCGACTAGCTACTGAAGGGCAATTCGAACAAGCTAAAGATCTGTATATTCGCATCTGTCATTTCGCCCCTCATCGTACCCACTGCTGGTTCCGCCTGGCGGAATTGCAATACACGCTTGACCGTTTCAAAGATTGCTTGCAGGCGCTCCAATATGCACTGCGGTTAGATCCGCTGAATCCCGCCTTATTGCTGCTTGCCTCGGCGGCATTACTGGAAACGGGCAGTTGCGAACAGTCCGTGCGCCTGGCTGACCAGGTCCTAAACCTGCATGGCGGTAACCAGCTGGCTGCCCTGTTGAACAAGAGCACCGCGTTGCTGCGGTTGGGATGCTTTGCGGAGGCGCTGACGGCAGCCGATGCGGCGCTGGAGTTGGACGCGAACCAGGTAGCGGCGCATTCAAACCGGGGTTCGGCGTTATTTGGTTTGGGGCGACATGAGGAAGCGCTGGCGGCGTTCGATCAGACCTTGGCGCTGCGTCCAGCGCATGGTGTCGCGCTGATCAATCGCGCCGCTGTGTTACAGTCTCTACAGCGCCCGGCACTGGCGCTGGCGGCAGCCGACGCGGCGCTGGCAGTTCATCCCGACTCCTCAGCCGCGCTATTGAACCGGGCGGCCGCCCTGCTGGATCTGGATAGATTTGAGGAAGCCCTGGCGACCCTCGATCAGGTGCTGGTTCAGCAACCGAATCATGCCAAGGCGCTATTAAATCGATGTTTGGCGCTGCTGCGGTTAGGACGGCTCCAGGATGCCTTGGTTGCGATTCGTTCGCTACATGCGGCTGGGCAACCGGTTGTCGAGATGATGCTGACTGCTAGCGCAGAGCTGCTCCAACACGGCCAGATAGCTCTAGCCTTAGCCGAGATTGACCAAGGCCTGGCTTGGCATTCTGATCACCCGGAGTTATTGCGTGGCCGGATCGCCATCCTGCTGGCGCAGGAACGTTATCCAGCAGCTCTGGCGACAGCGGAACGACTTTTGCCATTGACGGGTCCGGAACAGGTAGCGGCGCGGTTAGCCATAGCTGCGGCGCTGAATGCGAATGGTCGGTTTCAGGATACGCTGACGCTGTTGGAACAGTCGCCGTCGTCCGCATGGAATGATTGGCAGTTTCACGCTAAGCGCGGGGAAGCGCTGGCCTGCCTGGACCGCTTTACGGAAGCGCGCGCGGCTTTTGCTGTCGCCGAGCGATTGGCTTCGCGGGCTTTTCGCACCAGTTACCACGATGGTCTGTTTCAACACCGGCCCGCCGATTCTCTGCCGCCACCGGTAACCCCGGAACTGGTTCGGATTAATTTTGAATTTCGCCGCCTGGAACACGCTGACTGGAAGGATTACGACAGCCGGCTGGCCTCGATTCGGCAATGGACCGAAGACTGTTTGGCGCGTGGTGAATCATCGCCGTTGCTGCCTTTTCGCGCATTGTTCCTGCCACTGTCGAGCGAGTTGCGGTTGGCCATTGCCCGCCGCGAGGCGGAACGACTGACCGGGATGGCCGCAGGTCTGGGCATGGTTGATGCGGCTGGTCCGGGGATGACTGACCTGGAAGCGGCGCGTCTAAAAATCGGCTATGTTTCGGCGGATTTTTGTGAGCATCCGACCGCCCATCTGATGCGCGGGTTGTTCCGTTGTCATGATCGCAGCCGTTTCCAGATTTATGGCTACGCTTTGCGCGGCGACGATGGTAGCGCCTATTATCGGCAAATCAGGGATGACTGCGATCACTTCGTGGATTTATCCAACGTGGATAACACGGCTGCCGCCCGGCGGATTCGAGCCGATGGCGTTCATGTCCTCGTGGACTTGATGACTTACACCAACTTTGCCCGTCCCGAGATTTTCGCCCGGCGACTGGCTCCCGTCCAAATAGGCTGGCTGGGTTTCCCAGGCAGCAGCGGAGCAGATTATCTGGATTACCTGCTGGTCGATTCCGTAGTGCTGCCACCCGAACAGACTCGATTCTACACGGAGCAACCGGTCTACCTGCCCGATTGCTACCAGGTCAACGACCGCTGGCAAGCGATTGCCGATACCGGTGTTCAGAGAGCCGATCAGGGACTTCCTGAGATCGGATTCCTGTTCTGCTGTTTTAACCAGATACAGAAGATTGATCCGGTTATGTTCGCGGTCTGGATGCGCGTTCTTCATCAAGTGTCCGGTTCGGTGCTGTGGTTGTACGCGGAAAGCGAGGAAGCGCGTGATCATCTGCGGGCGGCCGTCGTTGCACACGGCATTGAGCGTGAGCGATTGGTCTTTGCTGAACGCCTGCCCAAGGCCCGGCATTTGGAACGCCTCAGGCTGGCGGACCTATTTCTCGATACGCGCCTTTATAATGCCCACACTACAGCGAGCGATGCCTTGTGGGCGGGTCTGCCCGTGTTGACTTGCATGGGTGAGACGTTTCCGGCGCGGGTGGGCGCCAGTTTACTTGAAGCGGTTGGGATGCCTGAATTGATTACCCACTCTCTCCAGGACTATGAGGAGTTAGCGATTCGGCTGGCTACTCATCCGGTGGAATTGACTACGTTGCGGGAAAAGCTGGCTTATAACCGATTGCGAACGCCGCTATTCGACACTGAGCGCTTCGCCCAGCATTTGGAACGCGCCTACGAGCTAATGTGGGATCGTTACTCCTGCAATTTTCCGCCCGCTTTATTGAGAGTCCCCGCTTTAGCGAGCGCCTGATTGATGGCTTCGACAGGTTTCAGTCAGGATTGGTTGCTTTACCGGGGGTTGCGTCAATCCTGGCTACAGCGCCAGCTGTTTCTCAAATTATTGCGGCGCGATTTTGCCGAGCGCTACCGGGGTGCTTATCTGGGCGTATTGTGGTCGCTGCTATTGCCGTTGTTATCGCTGCTGGTATTCACTTTCTTCTTTGGCGTGATTTTTCGACTCCGGTGGACGGGAGGCAGCGGCAATTCCCTGGGCGAATTGGCGTTGATCCTATTTGTGGGTATGGCGCTCTACAATTTTCTCGGGGAATGCTTCAATCGCGCCCCTGGCCTGATTCTGGCCCACCAGAATTACGTCAAGAATGTCATCTTCCCCTTGGAAATATTGCCAGTGGTGATGGTAGCCTCCGCCTTGCTGACCCTGACGGTTACCCTGTTGGTCATTTTAGCGTTGCAGGCAATGACAGGACAGGGTTTAACATGGACAGCGCTGTTACTGCCGATAGTGGTGACGCCACTGGTGTTATTTGTATTGGGACTGAGCTGGTTTCTGGCCGCGCTGGGCGTGTACATCCGTGATATCCAGCAATTGGTCGTGCCTTTGGTGCAGCTGATGATGTTCCTCAGTCCAGTGTTTTATCCAGTCAGCGCTTTGCCGGAATCAATCCGGCCCTGGTTGCAGCTCAACCCGCTGGCATTGGTCATTGAGCAGACCCGTGGGATCGTTCTATTTGGTCAACCGCTGGACTGGACGGCTTATCTGCTTTGTTTGGGAGCTGGAGTGCTGACCGCGTTGTTGGGCGTTTACTGGTTCGCCCGCACGCGCAAGGGTTTTGCTGATGTCCTCTGAATCCGTTATCGCACCGCTGACTGAGGCGGATATCGTGATCGAGGTGCAGGGAACCGGCAAGTGCTATCTCATTTACGATAAACCGCAGGATCGTTTGAAGCAGATGCTGTGGCGCGGTCGCCGCTGCTATTACCGCGAATTCTGGGCCTTGCGCGATGTGTCCTTTTCAGTCCGGCGCGGTGAGACTGTCGGAGTGATCGGCTGCAACGGTTCCGGCAAGTCCACCTTGCTCAAACTGCTGTGCAGCACCTTGACGCCAACAACCGGAACACTGGCCGTGCGGGGGCGGGTGGCGGCGTTGCTGGAGTTGGGAACAGGATTTAACCCGGAATTCACTGGTCGTGAAAATGTTTATCTCAACGCCGCAATCCTTGGTCTCAGCGATGAGGAGATTGAGCGCTATCTGCCTGAGATTCTGGCTTTCGCTGATATTGGCGAATTTATTGACCAGCCGGTTAAGACCTATTCCAGCGGCATGGCGGTGCGACTGGCTTTTGCTGTCGCCGCCCATGTTCGCGCCGATATCCTGGTGATCGATGAAGCATTGGCGGTCGGGGACGTGTTCTTTGTTCAGAAGTGCATGCGCTTTCTTCGCGAATTTCAGGAGCGCGGCACCCTGTTTTTCGTCAGTCATGACACCGGATCGGTGATCAATCTCTGTGATCGCGTTTTGTGGCTGGATCATGGAACGATGCGCATGCTGGGTTCAGCCAAAGAGGTCTGTGAGCATTACCTGGAAACCATGCGTGCGACCGTGGCGCTTGAATCAGGAGCGCGGCCGGTCAACCCGGTGGTGACGCCAACATTGCCGAGAGCGGATCACCCTCTTGACGCAGCGGATCAACGATTGGCGTTTTTGAATCAGACCCGGTTTCGCAATGATTTGGAATTATTCCGCTTCCGCCAAGAGGTTCAAGGTTATGGCGCCGGAGCGATCCAGATACTGGAAGCCGGTTTTGAGGATGAGCGGGGCCGTTCCTTGAGCTGGATCGTCGGTGGCGAGATCGTGACTCTGGTCATTCAGGCGCTGGCTCTGGCGGATCATATCGACAGCCCGATCATCGGTTTTTTCATTAAGGACCGGTTGGGGCAAAATCTGTTCGGCGACAATACTTATCTGACGCATGTTGCCGATCCTCGTCCGGTCACGGCCGGTCAATCGCTGATCGCCCGATTCACCTTTCGGATGCCGGTGTTGCCGGTTGGCGATTATACGGTCGACATTGCGGCGGCTTCCGGGACCCAGCAGAATCATGTCACGGATTGCTGGTGCAACGACGCGCTGAGCTTTAAATCACATGCCAGCAGCGTCCATCAGGGGTTAGTGGGCATTCCGATGCTGGATATCCAATTAGAGAGAGTCTGGCCTAAAAACGGTTAATGAATGCTACAGCTACCGCATTCCTTCAAAACCGGCTGATCGGCTACTGACGCGACATCAGCAACTCATCAGGACTATAAACCGTGTCTGCTGCTTCCATGCCCCGCGTCTATTACCGCACCCTGGATCCAAAGGGTCAGGATTCACTGGCCAAGCTGGCTCGCCAAGTCTATCCGGGCGCTAAAGTGCTGGATTTGGGCACAGGGCCTGGAGTGCTGGGCCGCTATCTGGCCGAGGAACTCGGTTGTACGGTGGATGGCGTTGAATCCAATCCTGTGGCGGTAGCCGAGGCTGGGCCCTGGTATCGCTATCTGGAATGCGCTGATCTTGAGTCCATGACGCTGGCTGGGTGCTTTACCGGCAGCCAATACGATTTCATTATCTGCGCCGATATCCTGGAGCATTTGCGCCGGCCTGGCGATGTGCTTGCCCAGTTGGCCGGGTTACTGGCGCCACATGGACAGGTGTTAGCGTCGGCGCCGAATGCCGCTTATGCCGGTTTGATCGCCGAACTGCTGGATGGCGAGTTGCGCTACCGGCCCGAGGGGTTGCTTGATGAAACCCATCTGCACTTTTTTACCCTGAAGTCGCTGAAGCGGTTATTGGAAGAACAGGGCTTGCGAGTAACCGCCGTGGATTCGGTAGTCTGTGATTTGCGTCAATCTGAATTCACTGATCGATATTTGGATGCGTTACCTCCAACCTTGACTCGCACCTTGCTGGGCCGACCTGAAGCACTGGTTTATCAGTTCATTGTCACGGCGATGGCTGCGGATCGGTTGGGTGATCGACTGTTACCCGTGCTGACGACTCCACCGCCCGAACTGCGTTTTGCCTGTCAACTGTTTTGGCGCTGGGCAGGAGTGGAGTACCAGCGGAGCGAGAGCAGCGCCAGTTGGGGCCGCTTGGGTATGACCCACCAGACTCTGGCTTTGTCGATTCCGGCCTGTCCAGCGCCACCGGTCGCCTTGCGACTTGATTTGGCCGATCGGCCGGGTCTGCTGCGGTTGTATGGAATCACCCTGCATGATGGCGCGGGGGAGTTGCTCTGGGCCTGGGATGGCCAACGCCGCAGCCTGGCGGCGCAACCGGGCCGGCAACTGGTTTTTGCAGAACTGGCGCCGCTGGCGGAAGGGGTAACGGCGCTGCTGACCGGAGATGATCCGCAGCTGGAGTTGCCGATCCCGGTCAGCGCGCTGATGATGGTGCAAAATGGCGGCGAGTTGCGACTGGAGCTGTCCTGGCCGATGTCGCTCGATTACCTGTCTCTGGTTCAGGACTGCATCCCGCGTCGGGACGCAATCGCGGAACAAACCTTGTTGAATGCGCAGATCGCGGAACTGGAAAGTCGCCATACGGCGCTGCTGGCAAGGACGATGGCATTGGAAACCGCCATCCTGGAACAAGCGGCGAGTAAGGAATTGGAACAGCAAGTCGATGAGCTGCGGATGCAACTGACTGCGCAGGCCGCCCAGTTGGCGGGCAAAACCGCATTGGAACAGCAACGGGATATGCTGCTTGAGCAGAAGAACGCTGAGTTGACGGCATTACAGGCATCGCGCTCGTGGCGGCTGACTGCGCCGTTGCGCAACAGCGCCCGCTGGTTGCGGCGCCGGCTTCGCTGAATCATGGTTTCACTCTCGGCGTCCATCGTCACCTACGCGCCGGATTTGCCTCTGCTGGCGACGGTTCTGGAGCATCTGGGCCGGGCGCTGGATCATGCCCGCCAGCGTGGTGGGTTGGACGACGCCCGGTTGATGGTGGTGGACAACGGTCCGGGCCGGAACGGGCGAGAGTCCTTGCACCGAGTGCTGGAGGCGGCCGCGCTGCCGATGACGGTTGCGGTGCTGAGCGGGCACGGCAATGTCGGTTATGGCGCTGGTCACAACCTGGCGCTCCAGCAGAGTGATGCGGACCTGCATCTGATCCTCAATCCCGACGTTCTCCTGGACGCAGACGCCCTGAGCGCCGGGCTGGAATTTCTGGCCGCGCATCCTGAAGCCGGGCTGGTGGCTCCCGCCGCCTGGGATCAAGCCGGGCGGCGGCAATACTTGTGCAAGCGTTATCCGACCGTGCTGGATTTGGCGCTGCGCGGATTCGCCCCGGCCCGGCTGCGGCAACGCTTCCAGTACCGGTTGGATCGTTATGAATGGCGCGATCGGGATGACGATGCCGTGCAGTGGGATCCACCGATCGCCAGTGGCTGTTTCATGCTCTGCCGGCGGGCGGTCCTGGCGCAGGTCGGGGGGTTCCAGCCCGATTATTTTCTGTACTTCGAGGATTTCGATCTCAGCTTGCGACTGGCGACAGTGACCCGGTTGGCTTATGTCCCTGCCGTGCGGATCGTCCATCATGGCGGCCATGCGGCCCGCAAGGGGTTCCGGCATATCGGCCTGTTTCTGCGCTCGGCGATCTGGTTCTTTCGCCGGCACGGGTGGCGGTGGTGGTAGCCGCCGATTGTTATCGGGACCGATCCGTGCTGGTGACCGGCGCGACCGGCTTTATCGGCAGCCGGTTGATCGGCGCGCTGCAAGGACGGGAAGCCCGGATTCGGGCGCTGATTCGACCCGGTCGGGCGATGCCCCCGGATTGGCGCACTGTGGAAGCCGCCACCGGCGATTTGGCGGATCCCGTCAGTCTGGGGCGAGCTTGCGCCGAGATGGAGACAGTGTTTCACCTCGCCGGTTTCGCCCATGCTGACGCCGGAGAGACCCCGGAGTTTGCCGCCCGGCACTGGGCGGTGAATGCGGAAGGAACTTTCCGGTTACTTGACGCGGCCACCGCCGCTGGAGTCAAGCAGTTTATCTTCCTCAGCAGCGTCAAGGCGGTTGGCGATCCGGGGCCATACTGCGTTGACGAGCGTTGGGACGCGCCGCCGGAGACGCCTTATGGCCGGGCCAAGCGCGCTGCTGAACAGCGGGTGTTGGCGGTGGGGCGAGCGACGGGAATGCAGGTCGTTAATTTGCGCCCGGCCCTGGTCTACGGCCCCGGAATGAAAGGCAATTTGCCGAAGTTAATCCAGGCGACGCGGCGCGGCTGGCTGCCGCCGCTCCCGGACACCGGAAACCGGCGCTCGCTGGTGTGCGTCGATGATGTGGTTCAAGCCTTGTTGCTGGCCGGCGCGCATCCGGCGGCGGCCGGTCAGACCTATCTTCTTACCGATGGTCAGCCACACTCCGGGCGTGAACTGGATCGGCTGATCCGGCGGACGCTGGGCCGGCCTGACCCACGCTGGACCATGCCAGCCCCGGTGCTGTATGGCGCAGCGGGACTGGCGGACGGCTTGTCATGGCTGGTGGGGCGACGGGATCGCCGGTTTAGCGACGCGCTGGACAAATTGCTGGGCTGGGCCTGTTACGACTCCGCCAAAATCAGCAAGGAATTAGGTTACTGTCCAGTCTGGACTTTGGAACAGGCGTTGCCGGAACTGACAATCGTGGGATGGCGGAAATGACCGAATCATGGCGGCGGAGCGGGCGGCAGGTAGGCGGCATAGTTTTGGCGCTGGCGGGCGGCGCTTTGACGACGCTGCTGATCCTGCTGCTGTTTTACCAGTTGGACGGCCTGACGGCGGTCGCGCCGTCGCTGATGCTGACCGGGACTGACTGGCAATTGACCCAGGGTCAGGGCGAAGCAACCGCCGCCGGTTTGGAAATTCGCCAGCCAGGTCCGCAGGGATGGGTGGTGGCGCAAGGTTCAGCCCGAATGATGCAAGCAAAGCTGTATCGGCGGTTGTTCTGGCAGGTGGATGGTCTTGCCCCGGACCGTGAATTGCGGCTGGTCTGGACGACCCAGACCGAACCGCGTACCCCGCGGGAGCGGGTTTTGCCTGTGGCAGGGCCGGCTGGCGGCGCATTCGACCTGAGCGCCGAACCTTACTGGCAGGGCCGGATCGCCATGATTGGCCTGATGGCGCGTGGGCCATTGCCGCAGCCGCTGATCATCCGCCGATTGGAATTGCAGCCCGCGCGGTTAACCGCGGCTGAGCTGTGGCGCCGGGCGGTCGAGGACTGGACCTCGTTTGAGGACTGGAGCCAGCGATCCATCAATTACACCAGCGGCGCGCCGCTGGATGCGCTATTTCCGCCGGTATTGATCGTGGCGCTGTGGATCGGATTCAGCGCCGCGCTCTATGCGCTGTTCGTTCCGCCGCGCTGGCGGGTGAACGGACTATCGCCCTACGCCGCACTGTTTCTGCTCGGCTGGCTGACGCTGGATTTGCGCTGGCAATGGGACTTGACTCAACGCCTGGAACGGACCCGGGAGCGCTTTGCCGACAAGGACGGAGTTGAACGGCGGCTGGCTGATCTCGACGGCGTCCTGTACCGGTTTTTGGGCGAGGTCCGTCAGCGCTTGCCGGAAAAACCAGCCCGGCTTTTTATCATCAGCAACGATCCACAAGGCTTCTGGGCGGGTCGCGCCCGCTATCATTTATTGCCGCATAACGGTTATGCCGGATTGTCGCAATTGCCGCCCCCCAGCCAAGCCCGTTCCGGCGATTATGTGCTGATTCTGTCACCGCTCGCAGCCGTGGCTTACAACACGGCGCAGCGGGTTCTGGAAGGGGACAAACAACGCCTGCCGGCTGAGTTGTTATACGCCGCGCCGCTGGGAGCGCTGTTCCGGGTGGGGGGAGACTGAATGGCGATGGCAGGATGGTGGGTCGGATTGGCGCTGGCGATGCCGTGGCTGGCCGGCGCGCTCTGGGTGCGGGCATTATGGCGCGACGCCCCGGCGGGTGTCTGGTCGCTGGCGTTGGGCTATGGCTATATCCTCGGGCTTTTGAGCGTTACGCTGTTGCTGCGGGTGCAGGCGGCGGTGGGCTGGCCGCTGGATTTTACCGCGCCCCTGACGGTGATGACGCTGTTGGCGCTGGTGGGCGGTTGGCGAACATGGCGGCAGCGCGGAGCGAATGCCGGACAACCGCGCAATAGCGACTGGCGCGGGCAACCGCTCTGGCAATGGTTACTGTTTGCGGTATTGCTGGGCTGGTTGGGCTGGCGGTTCGCCACCTTGGCGCAGGAGGTCTGGCTGCGGCCGCTGTATCCCTGGGATGCCTGGACTACTTGGGCGGTCCGACCCCGGGTGTGGGCGGAGTTGCGTGAACTGACCCCGTTTGTCGCCCCCCATCTCTGGTTGACCGATCCCACCGGTTCGGTCTACACCATTGACGCCTGGACCTATCCCTACACCGTTCCGCTGCTGACGTTGTGGCCGACACTGGCGTTCGGCGCCTGGAACGAAACCGCCGCCAACCTGCCCTGGATCGGCGCGGCGCTGGCGCTGGGCCTGGGCTTCTACGGACAGGCGCGGCGCTGGGGCGCAACGCCCTTGATTGCGTTGATTTTTACCTGGCTGCTGCTATCGCTGCCGCTGCTGGATACGCACGTCGCTCTGGCCGGTTATGCCGATTTATGGCTGGCGACGGTGTTTGGCCTGGCGGTGATCGCTTTTTTTCAATGGGCGCGAACCGGGGACCGCTGGCAGGGCGTCCTGGCGGTGCTGCTGGCGCTGGCCTGTCCGTTGATCAAGCTGGAGGGAGCAGTCTGGTTGTTGTTGCTGGTTCCGGCGCTGCTGACCGCCTGGTTGCGAGGCTGGCCGTTGCGGGTTTTGGCCGCGACGGCGGCGCTGCTGGGCGTCGTCTGGTGGGCGGTGGACGGCGTGGAATTCACCCTCCCTGGCCTCGGCGAGTTCCGGTTGAAACCGGAGCTGATTCAGGTTCCCTACTTGGGGTTATTCAACCTGGGCTACCGGGGAACCTGGGAGCCGGTGTGGAAGAACGTCCTGATCCTGGCGAACTGGCACCTCTTTGGCTATCTGGCGCTGATCGCCGCAGGATGGACCTTGCGCGCGGCGGCGGGCGGTTTGACTGAACGCTGGCGGCGGGTGGAGCTGGCGCTGGTGATCGCCAGCTTGCTGGCGCTGTTTGTGCTGTTTTTCCTGACCGACGCCCAGCGCTGGGCTGAGCAATACACCAGCATTAACCGGGTTTTTCTGGAGTTCATCCCGGCTTTGCTGTTCTGGACGCTGACTGTTGTGGTTCCGTCGTGTTCAACCTGCCGTCCAGTCCAGCGTTTACCCGAATAAAGATCGCGCTGCGTCTTGGCCTCAAGCCGGCGGATCGGGCGGGACAGCGCTGGCATCCGGATCGGGCGCTTGCGCCTCCAGCAGCGCCAGCCGTTGCGCCAGTCGGCGAATCTGCCGCTCCTGACGGGACCGTTCCAGGTCCATGGTCAGGATTTTGATCAGCAGCAGTCCAAAGCCCAGCACCAGCACCAGAATGGGCGGATAGCCAACCCCCGTGCGGATCGCCAGCCAGTCGGTCATCTGCGGGAATAGCCCCAGCAGCACCGCTACTGCCGCCGCTCCCAGCCACCACACCGCGTAAGGGCCGTGCAAATGGTCGCGGCGCACCAGAAACAGGATGCCGAAGGCGATGCCCAGCCCCAGCAGGGCGGAAGTGATCTGGTAGGTCATGGCGTTGTGCTGGAGTCAGTCCGGGGCGTCGGCAGTGGCTGCCGAGGGCCTGAAAGCAATGCGGGCAATGCCGAGAATGCTGGTTTGCAACCGATCAGGGGCCATGACGTTAATGCCGAGGATCGGGCTCATAAGCAGGACGGCGGTTGGGAGACCAAGTGATTGGGAGCGGCTATTATACGCATCATGCCTCGCTCGCTGCGTTTCGCCATTGGAAACCCACATGACTGATCTGTATCTTGCCGACCAGTCGGCATTCACCGACTTCTGCGCCGGATTGCGCGGGGCAGGGTGGCTGGCGCTGGACACCGAATTTATTCGGGAACGCACCTACTACCCGCAGCTCTGCCTGATTCAGATCGCCGGTCCCGATGATCGCATCGCCTGTATTGACCCCCTGGCGTTGCCATCGCTGGACCCGTTGCTGGACCTGCTCTACGACCCGGCCATGACCAAGATCCTGCACGCGGCCCATCAGGATTTGGAAATCTTTTTTCACCTGCGCGGGGCTGTTCCAGCGCCGATCTTCGACACCCAACTGGCGGCGCTGGCCTTGGGCCAGGGCCAGCAGATCGGTTACGCGGCGCTGGTGCAGCAAACCCTCGGCGTAGAACTGGCCAAGACCCACACCCGCGCTGACTGGCAGCGCCGCCCGCTGGTCCCGGAATGGCTGGTTTACGCGGCGGATGACGTGCGCCATCTGCCGGAACTGTACCGGCGGCAACAGGCGGCGCTGGCGGAACGGGGCTGGCTGGCGGCGCTGGCCGAAGATTTTGCCGCATTGGCCGATCCTGACCGCTATCGACCACAGCCGGTGGAGACCTGGCGGCGGGTTCGCGATCATCAACGGCTGCGCGGCGTCCATCTGGCGGTCTTGCGGGCGCTGGCGGCCTGGCGCGAAGAACAGGCTATCGCCCATGACCGGCCCCGGCGCTGGATTGTCGATGATCTTGCCTTGATTGAACTGGCCCGACGGCTGCCAAGAGTCTTGGATGATCTGCAACGGATACCCGGCTTGGCCCCCGCCACGCGCCAGCGTCATGGCGAAACGCTGCTGGCGAGAATTGCCGCCGCCCGTCTCGAACCGCCGGAAGATTGGCCGATCCTGCCGCGCCGAACGCCACTCACGCCCGGACAAGCGGCTCAGATCGATGATCTGCTGGCCTTGATCGCGGATCAGGCGAACCAGTTCGGAATTTCGCCCGAAGCGCTGGCTGGCCGACAGGATGCAGCGCGATGGCTGGCGGGCGAGGATTCGCCGCTGCGTCATGGCTGGCGGGCGGCGGTTATTGGACGGGAATTACAGCAACGGGTCGCGGAGGGAGTAGACCGGCTAGGAAGATAGGGAAGTCTTCCTGTTCACTCTCCCGCGCTCGCCCAATTCAGGCCACATTCACCCGGTTAGCGGATACTTAATGCGTCATCATTGGCAGGGGCGTCAGTGGGCCTTGATGACGCCGCCGCCACCCAGGTTTCCCTGCGCCAGTAGCCGCAGCTATCCTTCTTCACAGTGATTTTCGACGGTTACCCACTATTAGGAGAACGCTTATGCGAACGCCACTCAAACTCGCAATTCTGGCCGCAATACTGGGCTTGATCACCGCCTGCGTCCCGCCGCCGCCGGGCGCTCCTCCCAACTACTACACCACGGGCAATGCGCTGATGGGTGCAGCGGCAGGCGCAGCGATTGGTCACGCCATTGATCCGACCGGCGGGGCTGTCACCGGCGCATTGGGCGGGGCGCTGATCGGTGGGGCCATCGGCAACCAGATGGATTACCAGGAGCAGCAACTCCAGTACTACGAGGGACGACCGCCACGCTATTACGATTACGACGACGGTTACTACTACAATCGCCCACCGTCCCGCTATTACTACAACAATCCACCGCCGTACTGAATAGCGGCTCTATGCCGGCGGGTTCAGCACCTTCACCGTCGACTTCCGCAGGTTGGCCTGAAAGTTATAGAGCCGCGCCAGAAAGCTGTCGGTGACTTCATGGCCGCGGGCGCACAGCAACGCCCCTGCCGCTGTGCGAATATCCTCGGCCAGCACCATCCCCGGTTTTAGCGCCAGAATCGAAATCTCCTTGATTGCATTGCGTCGTTCCGCAGTGGGACTGCGGATCGCAGCCAGGGCCTCCAGCATGGTCGAATCGTACTGTTCACTCCGGGTGCGCAGGATGGTGAGCGTCGTTTCCGCTGCGTAGCCGTGGTTGATCAGTGTGTCGAAATCGCTGGCGAGACGCAGGATATGGCCGCCCAGTCCCGGCCAGTCCAGCGCTTTCGGATCGAATCGATAAGCCTGATCCTGATGGTTCAGGATGGCGATGACCGGTTCCAGTCGGGGAATGCCGCCGAGTAGTTGAAAGGTCATGGCCGGCAACCGCTCCACCATCAGCTGTTCCGCTTCGCTGAGAACCCCGCCTTGATAGAGCTTGTCCAGCGTGTCTGACGGTAGGGTGATGCAGCTCAGTTGTGACAGCATGGCCGCTACGTCCAGTTGCCACCAGTCCTGTTCAACGCCCAGCTGCTTGGCCAGGTCCATGGCGTGACGGCGGATGCGGTTGGCGCGACCAAACGCAGTCGGGTTGGCCAGCGCCAGAATATCGGTCAAGGTCTTGATGGTCCCGCGCAGGGTCTGCTCCAGCAGCACCCGCTCCGCCGTGATCAACCGAGATTGTTCGGTAGCGGCTTCAAAGGCGGCCAGCAGGATTTTAGGCGGACAGGGCTTGGTCAGAAAGCGGAAGACCTGACCTTCGTTGACTGCCGCAATGGCGGAATCGAGATCGGTTTGCCCGGTCAGCAGCATCCGCACGGTATCAGGAACCCGTTGCCGCACCTGGCTGAGAAACGCCGCGCCGTCCATCCCCGGCATCCGCATATCCGACAGCACCACCGCAAAGGGCGATTCGCTGCGCTGGATCAGGTCCAGGCCTTCGGCGGCGGTGGCGGCGGTATGCACCTCATAATGGCGATGCAGGTGCAGTTTTAGTCCCTCCAGCACTCGGGCTTCGTCATCCACGCAGAGTACATGGGGGCGATCCTGATTCACGGTGGTTACTCCTTAGGCGATTGCGTTTGTTCCAGAGCCAGACTCCGCCACTCCGCCAGTTGCGTCGGGGTGACGCCGAGCGACTCCAGATATGCCGGATCAATGGATTGGCTGCCGGGTGGATGCGGCGTGGTGGTTTCCTGCACCAACAGGTTGGCCAGATACACCGCCGCCAGCACGTCAAAGCCGCGTTGCGGCACCTTCTGCGGCTGATGATGGTTAGCGACCGCCTCAATGATGGGATACGGCAGTCCCCACAGCCCTAGCAGATATGCGCCGATTTCGGCGTGCGACACCCCAAGGATTTGATGCTCGGCCTGATAGCGCGGGATTTGCGTCTGCGCCGCCTGCGCCTGCGCCTGCGCCATCTGGTCGGGTATTTCGGTCGCCATGATCAGGCGGCCAATATCGTGCAGCAAGCCGGCCATGAACGCATCGTCCGCCTGACTTTTATCGCCGCACAGCCGCCGGGCCAGCGCCGCCACCCGCAAAGCGTGATCCTGCAAGGCGTCCAGCGACAATCCATGCAGTGGTTGGGCGCTCTGAAACACCTCGACCGTCAACACCAGATTGCGCACCATGATGAAACCCAGGTAGCGCACGGCTTCCTCAATGTTGACGATGCGCCGCGCCAGGCGGAAAAACGCTGAGTTGACGACTTGCAGGAGTTTGGCGCAAATCGCCATATCCTTCTTTAACAACCGGGCGATGTCATCAATCCCGGCCTGATCATCAGCAAGAGCCTGCATCAGGGCATGGTAGGTCCGGGGGATTGACGGCAATCGGTCAATCCGGCCGATGATCTGGCGCAAATTGCCATCGGCGTCATCGAGCAGCGCCTGTACGAGGCAGGCCCGCTCCACCAGATTCTCCAGATATTGCGCATCGCAGGGCTTGCTGAGAAATTGATGGGCCACCGGCACCGCCTGCAAGGCCATTTTCATTTCCATGTAGCCGGACAGAATAATCCGCACCGTCTTGGGATGATGATCCTTGGCATAGCGCAGCAACTGGGCGCCATCCACGCCAGGCATGCGCATATCAGACACCAGCACATCAAAGCTCTGGGTTTGCAGTAGCTCCAGCGCCGCCTCACCGCCGACTGCAAAGGTCATGTCCCACTTGCGGCGGTTCTTGCGGAGCAGGTTTTGCAAACCTTCCAGAATGTGCGGTTCGTCGTCGACAAACAAAATGCGCTTCATGGCGGGTCTCCTCCCACCACCCGGCCACTGACCGGCAGGCGGATATAAAAGGTGGTTCCCTGACCGGCGACGGTCTCGAACGTCAGTGATCCCCGGTGCTTGTCCACCACAATAGAACGGGCGATAGCCAAGCCTTGTCCAGTGCCTTTGCCGACCGGTTTGGTGGTGAAAAACGGATCGAAAATCCTCTCGCGGATCGCCTCGGGAATGCCGTTGCCGGTATCCGCAATGGTAATTTCCACCGTTTCGCCCAAATCGCGGGTGCGAACCGTGATCCGGCCCTTGTCGGCGCTGTTGCCGACCACATCGCCAATCGCATGGGCGGCGTTGACCACCAGATTGAGGAAAACCTGATTAAGATCGCTGGCATAGCACAGAATTGGCGGCAGATCGCCCAGATCGGTCTCCAAATCCGCCACATACTTGTATTCATTACGGGCGACGGTGAGGGTGTTGAGCAGAGCCTTGTTGAGATCGGCGCTGCTTTGCTCGCGCTGATCGGGGTGGGCAAATTCCCTCATGGCCCGAACGATGCCTGCAACCCGTTCCACGCCTTCCAGGGTGCGTTCAAAGGCGCGCGGCGCTTGTTCGCGCAGATAATCCAGATCGGCGGCCTCTTCGGCATCCTGCACCTTGGCTTGCCAGTCCGCGCTTTGCGGATTCTGGCGGAACTGCGGCCATAGCGCCTGATAGACCGTGATCAGTCCGGTCAGATCATCGAAGGCGCTCTGCAAAAAATGGACGCTATCGCCAATGTACTGGATCGGGGTGTTGATCTCGTGGGCGATGCCAGCGGCCAATTGCCCGACCGCTTCCAGTTTTTGCGAGAGCCGCAATTCCAGCTCTATTTTCTCGCGCTGCACGATCTCCTGACGCAATTGTTCATTGGCCGCCTGTAGCTCGCCGGTGCGCTGTTGCACCAGATGATCGAGCGCGTCGAGTTGTTGCTGGACCTGGCGGTGCAAAATCCACTTGCGGCTAAGCGCCGCCGCCAGTTGGCTCATTTCAATCGGGTCAAACGGTTTTTTGAGGATCAGAAACTGATCGCTGCGGCCCAGTCGGGCGATGATCTCGGTCCAGGAGTAGTCGGCATAGGCGGTGCAAATGACCGCCTGCAAGTCCGGATCGGTCTGCCACAGGTGTTCCAGCGTTTCGATCCCATCCCAGCCGGGCGGCATCCGCACATCGATAAAAGCCACCTGATAGGGTTGATCCTCGGTCAGCGCCTGCTGCGCCAGGGCTAGCCCGTCCTGACCCTGATAGGCCGAATCAATGATAAAGACCGGGCGCGACGACGCGATGTTGGGCGTTCCAAACAGTTCGGCTTCCAGCGCTTCCAGTTTGCCTGCGTCGCTGCGCACCGCGAAAATTTTGCGGATGTCGTCGTGAATGGCGCGGTTATCATCAATGACCAGCAGGCGGCAAGGCGGGATCGGAAGGGAAAGAGGGTTCATGTAGGCGGCGCCTCCGGCGCATTCAGGGGCAGTTCCAGAATAAAGGCGGCGCCGCAGTCGGGACCAGCGCTATGACAGTAATCGTACAACAAGGCCAGCGCCTTGCTCGAAGCAGGAATCCACGACTGGTTGAGGTTATCGGAGATCCGCCCCGCTGAGACGGTGACGCCGTTGAGGACAGTGCCAATACTGTGCAGCGCTTCAGCCGCTGCTTCAGTCATGCCCACCTGGCACGAGGTTTTCAGCAGTTGCCGTTGTAGCGTCTTGTGTTCGGCTTCGATGACTTTGCGGGCAGTGGTGTCATGAACAGGGTCAAACAGGCGGACTGATTACTCCATTCAGTACTGGTCATGCATTTAATCGGGTGATCAACGCCTGTCAGGTCGCGCCAGGCGGCTTGCCGGCAAATCGGGCGAGTCGTCCTCGACAGTAGCAGGCATTCGCTGGTGGCGTCGGGAACACTGGCAAATAGCGCCTGGGCAGTGGAATTGGCGAAGCGCTCCTGCCCGTCCGGATCGCTGATGACAATGCTGATAGGAGCCATTTCCGCCAACTGGGCGAACCGCTCTTTTTCCTGCAATAGGCGGTGATAACGATTAAGGCGAGTGATGTTATGCAAGCGGATTTCCAGCTCTACCTTGAGCGCGTGATTGATGGTGGACTCAGTAGCCGGGTGCTGAAATCGCGGCGGCTGGCGCAGTCGTTAACAGTATTTCCGGACGGCAGGGCAGTTCCAAGGTAAACGCCGCGCCTTGCCCCAATCCGGCGCTGCGACAGGTCAGTTGACCGCCCAGTTCATGGGCCAGATTAGCGCTGATGTGCAGGCCGAAGCCGTGGCCATTTGGTTTGGTGGTGAAGCCAAACTCGAAGACCCGGTTCAGATGCTCCGGGGCGATGCCTGCGCCGTTGTCGGCAATCTCGATGTGCAACCGTTGAGTGTCGATCGGGTGGATCCGGGCGATCAGCCGGCGGCGGCGGCTGTCCTGTTCTTTGAGCGCCTGCTTGGCGTTCTGGATCAGGTTAGTAACGATTTGCAACAATTTATGCTTGTCCAGCACTTGCGCCGGCAAAGGTGCGTACTCACGGATAATGGCGATGGTGTGATGATCGGCGATATTCATGGCCAAGGCGTCATCCAGGAGTTGCGGTAACGGGATCGACTCGCTGACTCCGCTGCTGATGGCGTAGGTCTGCTGACGGCTGACGATCCGCTTGATGTGGTCAATCTTCCCGGTTACCGCCTGGACCTCGGCGTACAGCTGTTGTTGCTCGTCTTGCAGATGCTCGGCTAGCGCCGCCAGATAACTCAGCAGGCGCTGGCTCCGGTTGTCGTGGTCTGGCGGGCTGGCGGCCCAGCTTTCCCGCAGCAGTTGTACGGTCTTGCCGAGATTGACGAGCCGTGAGGCCCGCAGGCCGTCGCTGATCAAGTGGGCCGAGACGTTGACGCTGTTCAGGACATTGCCGACGTTATGCAGCACTCCGGTCGCCACTTCGGTCATCCCGGCCAGCCGTGAGGCGTCCACCAGTTGCCGGTGCAGCGCTTCGCGCTCGGCGGTGACCCGATTGCGGGCGGTGATGTCCTGGATAATCGAATACAGCAGGGTTTTGCCGTCTATCTCGACCGGTCCGGAATACACCTCGACATCGCGGATTTCCCCGGAAGCCAGCCGGTGCTGGAACTGGAAACAATCCCGCCCTTCGGCTATGGCGCTCTGGATTTGCCGGGCGATAACCTCCGGCGGCAGGATGTTGATATCAGAGATTTTTAATTGCTGCAACTGCTCCAGCGAATAACCATAGTAGCGTACGGCCATCCGATTGGCGTCAACAATGGCGCCGCTGTCCGGATCAATCAGTAGTCCCACTGCCTGGGTATCCATGAACAGCCGGTGATAGTGTTCGCGGCTCTGGCGCAACTCGTCGTCCACTTTCTTGCGGCGGATGATTTTCCAGACTTCGTTAGCGACCAGGTAAAGCTGACGGGCGTCGGCTTCGTCATAGTCACCGATCTTGTTGCCGACCCCGACAATCAGCATTACCCGGTCATTGTCGAGCACCGGGGCGCTCATGTGCCGGATCAGGTGTGAATGGCCTTCGGGATAGCCTTTTTTATTAGGCAGATTCTGATAGTCATTGTGGATGACGGGCCGGCGTAGCCGGGCGCTGTCCGCCCACACCCCGGCCTGATTGATCGGGTAATGGTCGTCAACCGCGACCTGGCAGTGTTTGAGGGTCTCTTTTGACCAGGTGAACAGGCGAATGGTCTGCTGATCTTCGTTGACGAAATGAAAGTAGCCAATCTCGCTGCGGGTCAGCCGCACGGCTTCTTCCACTGCCAGATCGATGATGGCTTTTTCCGACAGACTGTGGGCTTTCTGGTTGAGGTCCAGCAATGAGTTCAGGCGCTCTTCGTTCAAGCGGAGCGCGTCCTCGGCGGCTTTGCGGGCGGTGATATTGCGGGTTACGCTCAGAACCGATTCCAGCGCGCCATCCTCGGCGCATTCCGGGGCCAGCCGCGCCTCGAAATACTGGATCTGCCCGGTGGACGAAGGCAGGCAAAAGTCCAATTGTTGCTCCTGTCCGGTAGCGAGCACCTGCTGAATCGCGGCGTCCCACTGAATAGCCAGCGCCGGATCAAATCCCAGTTCGCGGTTGGTTTTGCCGATGAACTCTGCCGGTTCCCGCCCGGTCATGGCCAGGATCAGCGGACTGATATAGAGATGCCGCAAGCTCCGATCAAAACGGGCGATCAGATCCGGGGAATGTTCGGCCAGGTTCTTGAACTCCTGTTCGCGCCGACGCAGAGCGGCTTCGGCCTGGCGGCGCTCGGTGACATCCATGAAGAGGGCCAGCACTTCATCGCCGAGGATGACGCCGGAAATCTCCAGTTGGCGAATCTGGCCGTTTTTACTAACGATCTGGTATTCAAACGGGGCTAGATCGACCCCCAGTTGTGCCGCGTCGTCCCGGCTCTGGTCCCAGGTCGCTGCCGCCCACTGGTGATAACGCACCGTCCGTTCCCAGGTGGCTGCGGCCCATTGGCGGTAGTCGGGGTCGGGACAGACTACCCGCCACCAGTCATCAATAGTCGGCACATCGGCCAGGGTATAGCCGAAGGTCTTGATAAACCGGTCGTTGATATATAGCAGCGCACCCTCCTGGCTGAGCGAACACAACGGCAACGGCGCAGCGTCGAGCAGCCGCTTGAACTCCTGTTCGCGGCGATGCAGAGCCGCTTCGGTCAGGCGACGTTCGGTGATATCCAGAAACATCGCCAGTAACTCGTCGCCGAGCAGAACCCCGGAAATCTCGATCAACCGGGTCTGGCCGTTCTTGCCGGTGATCTGGTATACCGCCGGCTTGATGTCGGTCCTGGTTTGCGCCGCAGTTCGTACGGCGGAGCTCCAGGCGGCGATCACCTGCTGCCGGTAATCGGGATCGGGATAGGCCGCCCGCCACCAGTCATCAATGGTCGGCACGTCGGCCAGGGTATAGCCGAAGGTCTCGGTAAACCGATAGTTGATATAGCGCAGGTTGCCGGCGGTGTTGACCGAACACAACGGCAATGGCGCAGCGTTGAGCAACTGCTGGAATCGTTCCGCCACCGCTTGTCGTGCGGCGTTTTGCTGTTCCAGTCCGGCGGCCATTTCATTAAAGCTGACCGCTAGATCGCGCAGTTCGCCGGTTCCCCAGTGCAGGTGGTCTAAGCGGTCCCCGGCGCTGAAGTCGCTAGCGCCCAACTGGTGGACAGCATCGGTCAATTGTCCGATAGGCCGCACCAGCAGGACGCTGATCCCCCACCAAGCCGCCGCCAGCCCCGCCAGAGTCATCAATCCGAGCAAGGTCAGGGAAGTCAGGGTTTGGCGGAGACTATCCAGCGCTGCTTTCCGGGACAGACCGACCAGCAGATAAACACTGCCGCCGGCGGCAACCAGCGGGGCATAGGCGTAAAAGCGCTGCACCCCATCCAGGCCGGTCAGTTCGGTAAAGCCCGGCCCGGGCTGGTCACGGATCAGCCGCACCAACAGCGCATCCGGCAGGGTTTTACCGACCCAGGGCTCCGGATCGGGGAAACGGGCCAGGATGCGGCCATCCGGGCCAATCACGGTCGCAGTGGAGCCGGCGGGCAACTGCACGGTGGACACCAGCCGTTGCAGCCAGGTGAGATTGGAGAAAGCGAACAGCACCCCGGTGAGTTCATCGTCCGGTCCCCGCAACGGGTAGCCGAAGACGATGCCCGGTTTGCCGGTGATCCGGCCAATCTGGTAATCGCTAACCAGGAAGTTGTGGCTGGCGGCGGCTTTTTGAAACCAGGCCCGGTCGCGGAAGTTGATCGGTGCAGGAGCCGGAACGCCGCTGCAATAGAGGTTGCCGGCGCGATCCGCTGCGCCAAGATTGGTGTAACCGGTGTGCTGCTGGAGCAGGGCCGCCAGCCACTGATTACAGACGGTAGCCGGCTGCGGATCACGCATGATGGGCGTCTGCGCCAGCATGCTGAGCAAGAGCCGGGTTTCGGCGGTAACGGTTTCCTGATCCTTGGCGGCCAATTGCACTAACGTGTAGGCGTCCTGTTCAATCCGGATCATGACTTCACGGTAGAACGCCAGATAGGCGTTCAGGGTGAAGCCGAAGGCCGGCAGGGCGATCAGCAGCAACAGCAGCAATAAACGGCTACGCAGACTGGCGAACATCCGGCTGGCTCCCTCATCCCTAGCCCCTCGCCCGCTTGCGGGCGAGGGGAGTCAATAGGGGGTTATTTTATACCCGTCAATTTCCGGCGATGGGTGTTTTTCAATTCGAGCAGACTGCTGATTTGCTGATGAAGCGCAAATAGGAATGTCACCCGACCACGGTCACTTGATCAAGGCGGCTGGCATGAACAACGGATCGTCAAGGTCGGCGAATGAGGAGACCGGGAATTGCGCCCGCGCGGCGCGTCAAGAATAGCTTGGACGACCCGGCGGCTCGAACTGCTATGGCAAAGCTGCCCGGCAGCAATTGCGTCCAGCTCGCTTGGCCTGATACAGGGCCTGATCGGCGCGTTTAAACACTTCTTGCGGCGTATCGCCCGCCTCAAAACTGGCCAGGCCGCAGGAAATTGTCATTGGGAAGCGATTTTCACCCTGGATAAACCCGGCTTCGGCAATTTGGCGGCGAATCTCGTTAGCCAAGCGTAAGGCGGCAGGGGCATCTGCACCCGGCAGCAACATGGCGAATTCTTCGCCGCCGTAGCGGGCGACAAAGTCAGTGTTCCGCAAGCGAACCGCCAGTTGTTGCGCAAGGTTGCGCAGTGCGTCGTCGCCGGCGGCGTGACCATGGTGGTCGTTGATCTGCTTGAAGCGGTCAATATCCCAAATCAATAACGTCAAGGGATTGCCGAACCGCTTCCAGCGTAGAAACTCCTGTTGCAACTGCTCTTCATAGGCCAGCCGGTTAGCGATGCCAGTGAGGTGGTCCTGCCGCAGACTCGCGCTTTTTTCTTCAATGAGCCGGGCCAGCGCTTCCTTCTCCTTGTGTAACTGAATGATCTGATTTTGCAGATCCGCAACCAGCCGATCCTGCCGATCGCTGGATGCAGGGGGTTGGCTGATCGACGCTGGCAGGTCACTGCGCTCCTTATTGATCGCTCGGCGCAATTTTCGCCAGCCGCGAATGCCAATATGCGTAGCAGCCACTGAGCCGATGACCGCCAGCAGAGTCACGGGGATCGTGAACGGTTCGAGCGTAGGCAACAGCGCCAGGGGTTCATTGAGCATCGTCCCAGGGGTCACCATCGACGAAGCGCTGCGCCAGACACTCGCCAAGGCGAAAGTTTGTACGGACATTTCAAGGAAACGCATCAGGTTAGTTTCCATCTTGATTGCCTTTGCCGTTATTCTCTGTTGCGTTGCGATCAGCTCTTGAATCCTGAAGGCTTCCCAGTTCGGTAAAACGGCATACTATGGGAACCCATTGGAAATCACGCAAAATAAATGCCATTATTAAATATTTATAATTCAATGTGTTGTAATAAAATTAACCTGTCAATAATTTGACCAGCGCCGCCATTACCGGATCGCCGACTGATTCGTCAATGGATTGACGCCTGGAATTAGCCAGCGCTGTCATCCTCGGCGTTGATCGGCAAGAGATCGCTTACGGGCGATAACCCGTTGAATTGCTGGCAATCAGCTTTTGTCAAAAGCCAGTGCTTATTGAGAATCGGTATCACTGCCCAGTCGCCAAACGAGCGCCTATCGCCATGTCGCCTTTCCTTATCCGATCAGTAACCACTTTCCTCACGGCGATCTTCTTACTGCTCACGCTCACCGTGCGGGCGGGAGCGTCGGAAAATCCCGCAATTCTTCCGGTTATTGCCAACGAAACCGACGTTCGCCCGCCGGTTGTGCTCGACGACTTCGAGGATTTGAGCGGGTGGCGGGTGACGACCTCACCCGGCGCCCGGCTGGAGATCGCCCAGGATGCTGGACTGACCGGCCGGGCGATGCGGCTGGATTTCGAGTTTGAGGATGGGGCCGGCTATGTGGTGGCCCGCAAAGCATTCCCGTTGCGTCTGCCAGGCAATTTCGCCTTTCGCTTCCAGATGCGGGGCGATGCGCCGCGCAGCGATGTTGAGTTCAAGCTGATCGATTCCAGGCAGAGCGTCTGGTGGTTCAAGCGTCGGGATTACGACTTTCCCGGCGACTGGCAGCCGACCACGATCAAGAAGCGTCATCTCGGTCTGGCGTGGGGGCCGGGCGGGACGATGGATGACGTGGTCATGGTCGAATTTGCCCTGTCCGCAGGGACGCTGGGCAAGGGGTCAGTGTGGATCGACGATCTGACCTTTGAAGCGCGCGAACCGGCCTCGGACTACCTGTTGACGCCGACGGTTCGCGCCTCGACCATGGTTGAGGGGCAGCCGCCGGAAGCGGTGCTGGATGCCGACCCGGCGACCAGCTGGCGCAGTGGGGCGCTGGCCGAGGAGCAATGGCTGTCGCTGGATTTTCTCAAATCCCGCGAATACGGTGGGTTGGTGATTGACTGGGATGCTGACGATTACGCCACCGATTATCAGGCGCAGGTTTCGGATGACGGCGAGCGATGGCGGACGGTGTACACGGTGCGCGAAGGCAATGGGCGGCGCGATTATCTGTATTTGCACGACGCCGAATCGCGCTATCTACGGTTGAATCTGCGACACAGCAGCCGGGGGCGGGGTTACGGCATTGGCCGGGTGCAGGTGCAGTCCTACGAATTTTCCGCTTCACCGAACCGGTTTTTTGAAGCCATCGCCCACGATGCCCCACGCGGCTATTACCCGCGTTACTTTCAAGGCGAACAAGGTTACTGGACCGTGGTTGGGGCTGGTGGCGGCGACAGCGAGGAAGCGTTATTGAGCGAGGATGGCGCGCTGGAGGTGAATCGGGGCGGTTTCACCATTGAACCCTTTCTGTTCACGGATGGCCATCTGATCACCTGGGCTGATGTGGAGCCGGCGCAGAGTCTGGCCGAGGACTACCTGCCCATTCCGACGGTGCGTTGGGAACACCAGAATTTCTGGCTGGGCGTCACCGCCTTTGCCGCCGGCAAACCGGGCGAGTCAGCGTTGTACGCCCGCTACCGGGTGGAAAATCTCAGCGCCGAAACCCGCCACATCATCCTGTTTCTGACGGTGCGGCCCTTTCAGGTCAACCCGCCGTGGCAATCGCTGAACATGGTAGGCGGCGTCTCGCCGATCCGCGAGCTGGACTACGCCGATCAGCTGGTCCGAGTGACGCCTTCCGGCAAGCAGATTGCGGTTTTCAACGCGCCGGATCGTTTCCGCGCCGCCAGCTTCGATCAAGGACTGCTGATCAACAGTCTGGCGGAAGGCAAGCTGCCGGATCGGCCCCGGGTGATTGATGACAGTTTCGGCTATGCCTCCGGAGCGCTGGAATACGGCTGGGATTTACGGCCCGGCGAAGCTCGTACGGTTTACCTGCAAATTCCATTTCACGCCGCTGCGCCCTTCCCCGCGTTTGCCAAGAAGAGAGGAGCCGGGGGCGATGGGGTCCCTGCCGAGACTGACACCGCAGAGCAGGTTGAACGACTGCTGGACAAAACCCGGCGCGACTGGGCGGCGCGGCTGGATCGGGTGGGACTGGAACTGCCGCCGGTAGCCCAGCCACTGGCTCACAGCATCAAAAGCAACCTGGCCTACATTTTCATCAATCGCGACGGTCCGGCGTTGCAACCCGGCTCCCGCGCCTATGCCCGTTCGTGGATCCGCGACGGCGCATTAACTTCAGCGGCGCTGTTAGGCATGGGCTACACCGAAGAAGTGCGGCAGTTTCTGCAATGGTACGCGACCTACCAGTTCCCGGATGGCAAGGTGCCGTGCTGCGTCGATACCCGCGGAGCCGATCCCACGGTGGAGCATGATAGCCACGGCCAGTTGATTTACGCCGTGATGGAGTATTACCGCTACACTCGCGATGTCGGATTTTTGCGCGAGATGTGGCCGTATGTGGTCAAGGCGGCGGATTATATCGAAACCTTGCGCCAGCAACGCTTGACCGAGACTTACCTGAATCTGGAATCATGCGCGTATTGCGGACTGGTTCCTGAATCGATCAGCCATGAGGGCTACGCCAACAAGCCGCGTCATTCCTACTGGGACAATTTTTTCATCCTGCGCGGGTTGAAAGATGCGGCGACGATGGCGGCGATTCTTGGTGAAGAGCAACAGGCCAAACGGTTTGCCGCGATCCGCGACGCCTTCCGCAAGGATTTGTACGCCTCAATCCGGACCACCATGCAACTGCGCCACATTGACTACATTCCCGGCGCGGTCGAATTGGGCGATTTTGATCCGACCTCAACCACGGTGGCCCTTGATCCGGGCGGCGAGTTGGGACTGCTGCCGCAACCAGCGCTGGATCGGACTTTCGAGCGCTACGCCGAATTTTTCCGCAAGCGCCGCGCCGAGCAAACCTGGCGAGCTTATACGCCTTATGAATGGCGGGTGGTGGGCGCGATGGTCCGGTTGGGATTCCGCGATCTGGCGCTGGAGGCGCTGGCGTTCTTTTTTGAGGGCCAGCGGCCGGCCGCCTGGAATCAGTGGGCGGAAGTGGTTTGGCGCGATCCCCGGACCCCGCGTTTTATCGGCGACATGCCGCACACCTGGGTGGGTTCCGACTTCATCCGCGCCGCGCGCAGCCTGTTCGTTTACGAACGCGAGGCTGATCAGGCGCTGGTCATTGGGGCCGGGATTCCTGCTGCGTGGGTAGAAAACACCGAGGGCGTGACAATCAGGCGGATGCCGACCTGGCACGGAACCTTGAATTTCCGGATGGCGATGAACGGCCCGGATACGCTGCGAATGCAACTGGCGGGTGATGTCACCGTGCCGCCGGGCCGGATTATTCTGCACTCGCCACTGAATCGGCCGATTCGGGCCATGACGGTGAATAGTCAACCGGTGACGACGTTTACCGCGAACACCGCCACCATTGACCAGTTTCCGGCAGAGGTGGAATTACGGTATTAAAAAGGCAAAGGAGCGCGCGAAGAGGCGCGATGTTGACGGCGTCCGGTACAATAGCGGCAACTTTTCAGGAGGGATTGATTGGTCATGCAGCAGCTTTCAGTCGTAATCCTTGCCGCCGGCAAGGGCAAACGGATGGTTTCGGATTTACCCAAGGTTTTGCATTCGGTGGGCGGCAAACCGTTATTGGCGCGGGTGCTGGCGACGGCGAGTGGTCTGGAAGCCGCAGTCCGGGTTGTCGTGTATGGGCATGGCGGCGACCAGGTTAAAACCGTGTTGGCCGGTGAGCCAGAGGTGTTGTGGGTCGAGCAGGCCGAGCAGTTAGGCACCGGTCATGCGATAGCGCAGGCGCTGCCGTTACTGGACGATACCGGCGTTACGCTGGTGCTGTATGGCGATGTGCCGCTCACCCGGCTGGAAACCCTGCAACCGCTGGTCGATCAGGCTCGGCAGGGCAAGCTTGCGCTGCTGACGGTAGCGCTGGCCGATCCATCCGGTTATGGCCGGATTGTCCGCAATGAGCAGGGCCAGGTGCGGCGAATTGTCGAGGAAAAGGATGCAACGCCGGCAGAACGCGGCTTGTGCGAGGTTAACACCGGGATTCTGGCGGCGGCCACAACGAAGCTGCGTGGCTGGGTGGCGGAACTGGGTAATGATAACGCGCAGGGTGAATACTACCTGACCGATGTGGTGGCGATGGCGGTGCGCGACGGCGTCCTGGTTGAGCCGTTTACAGCAACCGAAGCGGCTGAAGTCCAGGGCGTCAACGATCGCCGGCAACTGGCGGAACTGGAGCGGTTCTATCAGGCGCGGCAAGTCGGGGCGCTGCTGGATCATGGCGCGACCTTGCTGGACCCGGCGCGGGTCGATGTACGCGGTCAAGTCACTACCGGCAAGGATGTGGTGATCGATGTCAATGTGATCTTTGAAGGCGTGGTGCAGTTGGGTGATCGAGTGAAGGTTGGAGCATTCTGCGTCCTCAAGGATGCGGTGATTGGCGATGATGTCGAAATTTTCTCGCATTCACGGATCGAGGGCGCGACGGTCGGCGCCGGATCGCAGCTTGGCCCCTTTGCCCGGTTGCGGCCCGGTTCGCAATTGGCTGCGGGCGTCCATATTGGCAATTTCGTCGAAACCAAAAAGACGAGTATCGGGCCCGGTTCCAAGGTCAATCATCTGACTTACCTGGGTGATGCCGAGATCGGCGCGGGAGTCAACGTCGGAGCGGGCACTATCACCTGCAATTACGACGGAGCGAACAAGCACAAAACCATAGTGGATGATGGCGCATTTATCGGCTCCAACAGCGCGCTGGTGGCGCCGGTGCGAATTGGCAAGGGCGCAACGGTCGGAGCGGGTTCAGCCGTTGGCCGCGACGTGCCGGATGGCGGCTTGTGTCTGACCCGCGCTCCACGCAAGGATGTGAGCAACTGGCAACGACCGGTCAAACCTAAATCCTGATCCACGGAAAACCCGGAAAACGCGGAAAGACAAAAAAGCGACGGTGGCCGTGGTAGTTTCCTTTCCCTGTTTCTTTATAGGGCTTCATTTTTCCGCGCTTTCCGCGCCTTCCGTGGATAAAAGTCTTTTCTTTTTCCGTGAGCGTCGTGGACCAACTTCATGATCAAAACCCGTTTCGCCCCTAGCCCGACCGGTTATCTGCACATCGGCGGCGCTCGCACCGCGCTGTTTTCCTGGCTGTACGCCCGTCGGCATGGCGGCCCTTTCGTCCTGCGGATCGAGGACACCGATCTGGAACGCTCCACCCCGGAAGCCGTGAACGCCATTCTGGAAGGCATGGCCTGGCTGGGTCTGGATTATGACGAGGGGCCGTTTTATCAGACCCACCGTTTTGATCGATACCGTGAGGCGCTGCAACAACTGCTGCAGGACGGCGGCGCTTATTACTGCTATTGCACCCGCGAGGAACTGGACGCCTTGCGTGAGGAGCAGAAAGCGCGGAAGGACAAGCCGCGTTATGACGGGCGTTACCGCGACTATAACGGGCCGCCGCGTGACGGTGTGGAGCCGGTGGTGCGGTTCCGTAATCCGCTCAATGGCGAGGTGGTGGTCGATGATCTGATCCATGGTCGCATCGTGTTTCAGAATGCCGAACTTGATGACCTGATTATTGCCCGCGCTGACGGGACGCCGACTTACAATTTTTGCGTGGTGGTGGATGACATGGATATGGGCGTCACCCATGTCATTCGCGGCGATGATCACCTCAATAACACGCCGCGCCAGATCAACATTCTTAAAGCGCTGGGCGCCCCGGTTCCCCAGTACGGTCATGTGCCGATGATTCTGGCTCCGAACGGCCAGAAGCTATCGAAACGGACGGGCGCGGCCAGCGTGATGGAATACCGCGATCTGGGTTATCTGCCGGAAGCAGTGCTGAATTATCTGGTGCGGCTCGGCTGGTCGCATGGCGATCAGGAAGTCTTTTCCCTGGACGAGATGAGCGAGTTATTCGATCTGGCCGATTGCAACAAAGCGCCGTCGGCGATCAACCCGTCCAAGCTAATCTGGCTGAACAAGCACTATATGAAGACCTTGGACCCGGTCCATGTCGCCCGCCATTTGAGCTGGCATATCGGGCAACTGGGCATCGATCCCAGCACCGGGCCACATTTAACCGAGGTGGTCAGCGCCTTCGTCGACCGTTTCGACACGCTCAAGGATTTGGCGCAAGCCGCCGCCTTTCTGTACCGTGAGTTTGAAAGTTATGACGAGAAAGCCGCTGGCAAGCACCTGATTGCCGCCGCGCGCGCGCCGCTGCATCAATTACGCGAGGCGATCGCGGCCTTGCCGGAGTGGCGAGCGGGACCGATTCACCAGGCCATTAAACAGGTTGCCGAAGCAGGCGGTTTGGCGCTGGGCAAGGTCGCCCAACCGCTGCGGGTGGCGGTCACGGGCGCCGCCGTGTCGCCGCCTATTGATGTCACCCTGGAACTGTTGGGGCGGGCGAAAACGCTGGCGCGGATCGACCGGGCGCTGGTGCGGATCGGTTAAACCCGGAACCTCGGCGCGGCGTGACTACACTTTAAGATTCAAGGGAAACCCCTCTCTCGCCCGGAGCTTCGCCATGCCCGTCGATCTCGCTCAACACGCCCAAGCTGCCGGTGGCTACGTTCTTGCCGGCAACCGCTACGCTACTTTTCTCACCACCGCCGGCGCTGGTTATTCAGTATGGAACGAGTTGACGCTGACCCGCTGGACGGCGGATGCGCTGGAAAGCAGCGGCGGTTTCCTGCTGTATCTGCGCGATCTCGATGATGGCGTGTTCTGGTCGTTTGGCCAACGGCCAGCGGCGAGCCAAGAGAGCCGGTTTGACGGCGGCATTGCTGAATTTAACCGGCTGGATCAAGAGATTAAAGCCCAGCTGGAGATCTGCGTCGCTCCAGACGCTGATCTGGAGTTGCGGCGGCTTACGCTTCGCAACGCCAGTGACCGACCCCGGCGGATCGAACTGACCAGCTATGCCGAGCTGGTGCTTAATCACCGGGCTGCGGATACCGCTCATCCGGCGTTTTCCAAGCTGTTTATTCAGACCCAATGGGCGGCTGAACAGCAGGCCTTGCTGGCCCGGCGGCGTCCGCGCACTGCCGAAGAACCATCATGCTGGCTGGTTCATGCGCTGGTTGGCGCAAGCCCCATCCCGGTCCTTCCCCTTGCCAAAGCAGGGGGAGTCCAATACGAAACCGACCGCGCCCGCTTCATTGGCCGGGGTTACTCACTGGCCGCGCCCCGAGGTTTAGTGACAACCGAACCCCTGTCCGGCACGGTCGGCGATGTGCTCGATCCCATCGTCAGCTTGCGAGGAACCGTGGAGCTGGCGGTGGGCGGCGAAGCGCAGTGGACTTTTCTGCTTGGGGCAGCTTCGGAACGGGAAACCGCGTTGACCTTGGTCCCCCGTTATCAGTCTGTCGCGACTATTGATGCGGCATTTCAGGCAGCGGCGCGTCGTGAGGCGGACTCCTCATCGCTAACAGCTCCCCCGCCCTTTGCCAAAATTCTCTCGGTTGCGCCGCCCTCGAAAATCTCCCCGGTGGCGCCGCCCTCCTTGGCAAAAGGGAGGCAGGAGGAATTCACAACCCTGGAAGAATCAACACTCCAGTTCTGGAATGGCTTGGGTGGCTTCAGCGCTGAAGGCGGCGAATATGTGATCCGCCTTGAACCGGACGCTGAGGGTCGGCTGAAGTTGCCTCCGCAGCCCTGGGTCAACATTATCGCCAACCCGCAGTTCGGCTTTCTCAGCAGCGAAACCGGCGCCGGTTATACCTGGAGCCAGAATAGCCGCGAAAACCGGTTGACCCCGTGGTTCAACGATCCGGTTCTCGACCCGCACGGCGAGGCGCTGTATCTGCGCGATGAAGGAGACGGCCAATTCTGGTCATTGCTGCCCGGCCCGATTCCTCAACCGACGCCTTGCGAGGTTCGGCACGGCTTCGGCTATAGCCGCCACCACCAGGTCAGTCAGGGATTGGAGCAGGAGGTCTGGTTGTTCGTCCCGCGTGAAGATCCGGTCAAAATCACCCGGATTCGGTTGCGCAATCGCCGCGATCAACCCTGTCGATTGGCGCTGTTCAGCTACGCCCGCCTGGTGTTGGGCGCGTTACCGGGCGACCATGCGGGGGAGTTGGCGATTGAACAGGACGCTGCGACGGGCGCGTTGCTGGCCGAAAATGGCAACGGCGAATTTGCTGGGCGGATCGCGTTCGCCGCCGGATCGCCGACCGACAGCATTCCGGTTCACGTTACTGGCGATCGCGCCGAATTCATTGGACTTTACGGTAGTCCCGCGCAGCCAGCGGCGCTGAATCGCGCAACCCTCAGCGGCCGGTTGGGTGCGGAGCTGGATCCCTGTTTCGCCCTGCAAGTCATCCTGATCCTGGAGCCGGGTGAATCGGTCGAATACGCTTTCTTGCTCGGTGAGGCGGCGGATCGCGACGAGGCGCGGCGGTTGATCGACCGTTATCGTGAAGACGGCGCAATTGCAGCGGCGCTGACCGAGGTTCGGGCGTTCTGGCGGGATTGGCTGGGCGCCGTGCAGATCGAGACGCCAGACC